>JBEISY010000112.1:0-6082 GCA_040375175.1 Chitinophagaceae bacterium | reverse complement strand
TCCAACTTCAACCTTCAACCTCACTCAAGCAATCGCCTTCAAAGTCTGCGCCAGATCAACAACTGCTTCGTTGTCTTTCTTTACAGCATCTTTCCAGTTTCTGGGAAAGATGGATACGCCATCGTAAATATTGTAATGCAGGGTGAGTTTATGCCCACGATAGATGAAATCCCAGTAAGAGGTATCGGAATCATCGATCTTGTTGGTGAACTTGATCTTGATTCTTTCGGCAAGCAGATCCGCCACCTTGTAAAATTTGTCGAATCCGCAATGTTCGGCAATGACAGCTTCTGTACAGCCGAAGTCGTTTCGTAGGGTAAGATCCATATTAGGGTTTTTTGATTCCCGTTTAGGCTTTGAACTTCTTCGCCTTCGGCACTTTCTCGCCGGAGAGAAGACGTTCCGCGCCCACATTTTTTCCATTGCTCGGACAGCCAGACTTTTTTGAACAGCTACAGGTCAGTGACACAATGAAGCACAGCATGGCAGCCTTTAGTAACACGTTTTTCATGATATCCTGATAAGGGTTTAACAATGTTGGATATAGGGATACCGGATTATTCATGGCTATGGTCTTTAAACCACCCACTGTATTTCACATAGTTATTGGCGATCCTGTTGATTTCGCCCTCAACCAATTCCTGCGGGGTCTCTTTGACTTTCCTGGCAGGCACCCCCGCATAGATTGATCCGGCTTCTACGATGGTTCCCTCGAGCACTACGGCTCCGGCAGCAATGATGGAGTTGCTATGGATGACAGTTTTATCCATCACGATGGCGCCCATACCGATCAGCACATTATCGTGGATGGTGCAACCATGGACTATGGCCAAATGACCAATGCTTACATTATTACCAACGTATGTTTCTGTTTTTTCGTATGTACAGTGAATAATCGCACCGTCTTGGATATTCACTTTATTACCCATTTTTATCTTGTTGACGTCTCCGCGTACCACGGCATTGAACCAAACGGAGCATTCATCTCCGAAGGTTACATCCCCTACGATGGTGGCATTGGGGGCGATGAAGCAATCCTTGCCAAACCGGGGTAAAATGCCAAGAACAGGTAAAATCACTGCCATAGGATATAAAGTTAACATCCGTTCCCAATTCTGTGGGCGGATTTCGATTTCGTACCTTTATTCTTCGATAACTGGACAAAAGATGACCCACCGAGCCTTGTTTCTTCAGCATGTAGCCCAGACTTCCACTGCTCCGCTTGCCATTGAGATCGAGCGGGCCGAGGGATGCAGTATGTGGGAGCCCTCGGGAAAGGAATACCTCGACCTGATCGGGGGTATCAGTGTTTGCAACACGGGCCATTGCCACCCAGCGGTGGTGCAAGCCATTAAGGATCAGGTGGAACGGTACATGCACCTGATGGTATATGGGGAACTCGTGCAGGCACCTCAGGTGGCCTATGCGAAGGCGCTGGCTGCAACGCTGCCACCGCAGCTTCAGTCCGTTTACTTTACCAACTCGGGTACAGAAGCCACAGAGGGCGCGATGAAGCTTGCCAAGCGTTATACGGGGCGTATGGAGATCCTAGCCTTCAAAGACTCGTACCATGGCTCCACCCAGGGTGCGTTGAGTGTCATGGGCGATGAATACTGGCGCAACGCTTACAGGCCGCTACTGCCCGGCGTTTGGCATGAGACGTATAACCACTATGCTGCCCTGGATCGGATTAGTTCCCAAACGGCGATGGTTATAGCCGAAACAGTGCAAGCGGAGAAAGGGGTGCTGAAGCCGGATGTAGAATGGATGAAAGCGCTCCGTGAAAGGTGCACCGAGATGGGCGCTTTGTTGGTGTTGGATGAAATCCAGGCTGGTTTTGGGAGAACGGGTTCACTGTGGGCCTTTGAACAGTATGGCATTGTGCCGGATATACTTTTGCTCGGAAAGGCACTGGGCGGCGGCATGCCACTTGGTGCATTTATTTCTTCTCCTGAGATCATGAAGGGGCTTACCGATCATCCTGTATTAGGACATATCACTACGTTTGGCGGCCATCCGGTGAGTTGCGCCGCTGGCCTTGCTTCATTCAAAGTGATCACCAATGGATCACTTATCACAGATGTGAACCGTAAGTCATCCATCTTCCTCGAGCAACTAAAGCACCCGCGCATCAGGGCCGTAAGAGCCGCAGGACTGCTGATTGCTGTGGAGTTTGCTTCGTTTGAAGAGAATAAAAAAATCATTGATGCTTGTTTAGACCGTGGCATATTTACCGATTGGTTCCTTTTTGCACCGCATTGCCTTCGGATTGCACCGCCACTGGTGATCACAGATGATGATATTTTTCATGCCATAGAAAATATACTCGATGCTATTTTAGTATAACTTTAAATTAAAAGTATGAAACCGGTTTATCTCGTATTGCTCATAGCAACGCTGTCAGGTTGCCAATCCCAACCTGATCAACAAGCCAGTACTGCGCCTGCACAAATCCCTGCAGAAATCCCTGCAGAAATCCCTGCACAAGATTCCTCAAAAACGCAAGATTCCTCAAAAACTCAAGATCCCCGACAGATTGTCCTGAAGAACGAAACGATAGTTCTCATTAACGAAACGCATCCTGTTGGAATGAGTTTAAGCGATATCGTGTTGAAAGTGAAAGGCCGTGGAGACAGTATACTATTTAAAGATGCAGATCCTTTGCAAACGGTTTTGCATACAGATATGGACCGAGACGGTCATGAGGAAATCCTGCTGCATACCACTGCAGCCGGAACGGGCAGTTATGGACAGATCAAGGCGGTTTCCCTGGAAGGGGATAGTGTTTTTAGGGAAATTCGTTTCCCGGATACAGATCCCAAAAGGGAAATTTTTAAAGGATATATGGGGCAAGATGTTTTTTCAATAGACGGGAATTACCTAAACAGAGTATTCCCGGTGTATCTACCAACTGACGGGAACGGACAACCGACAGGTGGAAGCAGAACCATCAGGTATCAATTGTTGAAAAAAGGGAAGAATTTGGTGTTTATTGAGGCGAAAAATTAAACATAATTTAAACTAAAGGTCATACATCAATAATTATAAAAATATACTTTCGATCCGTTAAAAAAAAGGTGCAACAAGGGTTACGTTTACGCGCTTTTGTAATACATTAATAGTGCATAACAACTATTTTTTACGCATTAACCAGGATTTATGATCGCATACCAACTAACCAGAGAGAAGCGGGATCAGATTCTTGCGTTGATTGAAGAGTATCTCGAGACAGCAAAACCTTACTTGAAACACGGTTACTCTCTCAGAAACTTATCGGAAGACTTAGATGTTGCCTACACCTATCTGTCTTTTATCATCAATCGTGAGTACGGCCTGAATTTCAACGACTTTATCAACAAGTATCGCATTAAGTATTTGCGTTCGCTTATGGAAAGTCCTGATGCGCACATGTATACCTTGGAAGGTTTGGCCAACCAGGCGGGTTTCAGTTCACGCTCTACGTTCTACAGGGCGTTCCAGAAAACAACCGGGAAAATGCCATCCGCTTTCATGCGTGATATGCTTACCAGTAACTGATCCGGTCTATCGCAATTTCTTTACCTTTCGTCTGAACGATTAAAATCGGTAAGATGAAAGGTTTATTTTTTCTGGGTATAACAGTAATGCTTACGCTTTGCAGCAAAGCGCAGGATCCTTCTGTTTGGCAACATCGGTTCTGGCCAGCTAAATGGGTGACGCATCCGGATGCAGGATCCAACGCTTTCGGAGTATATCATTTCCGGAAGGACCTGAACCTGGATGCGAAGCCATCGGCATTTCTCATTCATCTTTCGGCAGATAACCTTTACCTGCTGCAGGTGAATGGGCAGCGCGTGGCCATGGGTCCGGCAAGAAGTGACCCTGCCAACTGGAACTATGAGACAGTTGATCTTGCGCCCTTTCTTCAGAATGGCAAAAATATCATTACAGCAACGGTTTGGAATTTCGCTGATTTTCGTGCTTACGCGCAAACGAGCTATGAAACCGGATTCATTGTGCAGGGTAATGGTGCGAAGGAAGCAGTGGTGAACACACCTGGCGATTGGAAAGTGCTTATTAATGAGGCGTATCAACCTTTACCGATAGACAGGGCCAGCTTGCAAACTTACGTGGCAGTAGCATCAGGTGAGAAAGTGGACGGTGCAAGGTACGCGTGGGGATTTGACGCTGCAGATGCATCCGCTCTTCCCTGGAAGCCAGTCAGAACGCTTTGGTATCCTGCTAAGCCAAGGTCCTATGGTACCGATGGAAACTGGCAACTGGTACCAAGATCCATCCCCATGATGGAAGACCAGCTACAGGAATTTGCCAGTGAACGATCCGGCTATTTGCTGGCTGCCAAAGGCAAGGAAACTATTTATGGGAGCTTCCCATGGACTTTTGCGGCCAACACCAAATACAGTCTTTTACTTGATCAGGGTACATTGACCAATGCCTATGTTCAAGTCCTGACTTCAGGCGGCGCCGGGGCTAAGGTTACGTTTACCTATGCCGAAGCCATGATCAACAATAAACGGGAGAAGGGAAACAGAAATGAGATCACTGGAAAGCACCTCATCGGAATCAGTGACCAGTATACTTCTGATGGTGGCGCAAATCGATTGTACAGCCCCCTGCATTATCGCACCTTCCGTTATGTAAAAGTAGATATCGAAACCGGCAGAGAATCACTGGTCATCAATGGACTCAACAGCAGATTCACCGGATATCCTTTTGAAGAAAAAGGGAAATTCATCAGTGACGACAAAGGCTTGCAGCGCATTTGGGAAACGGGCTGGAGAACAGCTCGTCTATGCGCGATGGATACTTATATGGACTGCCCTTACTACGAACAATTGCAGTATGTGGGCGATACCCGAATACAGGCAATGATCTCCTTGTATGTGGCAGGGGACGACAGGCTCATGAAGAAAGCCATTAGTGATATTGCACATTCATTTATCGCGGACGGGTTAACGCAGAGCCGATATCCGTCCCGCGATTTGCAGGTGATCCCGACCTTCTCGCTTTGGTGGGTCTGCATGATTCATGATTTATACATGCATCGTAAAGACGATGCATTCATCCGGGAACAGCTGAACGGCGTTGAAAATGTGCTCCGGTGGTACGAAGAGAAAATGGCATCCAATGGAATGCTGGGATCGCTCAGCTGGTGGCAGTTTGTGGACTGGAGCTGGCCCTGGGTTGACAGCATCCGTGTAGGAGGAGTTCCACCAGGCGTAAGCAAAGGTGGGTCAGCCATTGTAAGTTTACAGTATGCGTATACGTTAGTAAGGGCCGCTGAACTGATGAAGACTTATGGAAGGGCGGACATGGCTAAAAAGTATCAGGAAAGGGCCGCAAGAATCTGTACCGAAGTTTACCGATTATGCTGGGATGAAAGCAAGGGAATGTTTGCGGATACACCAGAAAAGAAGGAGTTCAGCCAGCACGTGAATATTCTTGCTATCCTAACGGATGCCCTTCCCGTAGCCAGACAACAAGTGCTTTTGAAAAAGATCATGCAGGATACCGCTATTACGCAGGCAACCTACTATTTCCGGTTCTATATGTTTGAATCGATGAAGAAAACAGGACTTGGCAATGAATACCTCGGCCAGTTGAAGCCATGGTATGATATGCTTGATATCGGACTTACAACCTTTGCCGAAAACCCTGAACCCACAAGAAGTGATTGTCATGCCTGGAGCGCATCACCGTTGTACGAAATGCTTTCCCTTGTTGCTGGTGTGATGCCAGCATCCCCAGGCTTTAGTACCGTGCATATTAAGCCGCATCCAGGCACATTGAAAAGTTTTGATGCCGTGGTGCCTCATCCCAATGGTGATATCAAAGTGTCTATCAGAAACAACCAATGGGAACTGTCGTTACCCAAGGGCGTCACTGGAACCTTTGAATGGCAAGGGAAAAAGTATCCGTTGTCAGGTGAGACTTTCAAGCTCCCAGCCAATAGCCATTAGCTACTAGCCAATAGCTTTATCATCATTCCAGCACTCAACTTATCAGTAAGTGCCGTGCCATTCAGGATTGCCAGTTCTTCCAGCCTGGCATCAGGCACACCGTTTGCCTTAAGGGCTTCGCG
>JBEISY010000108.1:0-6189 GCA_040375175.1 Chitinophagaceae bacterium | reverse complement strand
GGAAGAGCGATATTATCACGCCCATATACCCTTACGCTTTTTAGACGTGCGTATACTGAAACCAATGCAGCGCTGATACCATCTTTACTGGTCAGTGCGGTACTGGCGTCTATTGACTGCCGTGGGTTAATATCCAGAGCATCTTTACAACTCCAGTTGGCGCCCAGCAGTGTGATTGCTAAAGTAAATATGATTAGTTTTTTCATCTTCAAATTCTTTTTTCGTTAGAAGGAGAACTGCACACCAGCAGTGAAATTCCTTGTTTGTGGAACAATTCCAGTTGCAGTGCCAACAAACTCGATATCATAGCTGAACCAGTCAGAATATGTCCAGAGGTTTGTTCCTTGCAGGTAGAACCTTGCATTGGAAATTTTCAACTTGCGGGTTACTTCGCTGTTCAGGTTATAAGACAACATAACGTTCTTCAGCCTGATATAATCTGCTTTAAACCAAGTACGGCTTCCGGTTTGTGCACCATTTCCTTTGGATTCAGCACCATTCACGTTCATTCTTGGCCATGAAGTAATCTGACCAGGGGTTGTCCAACGGCCATCATAGTTTTCTTGGTTGGTATTGAAACGTGCTTGGTTTTCAATCATGAAATTCACCTGACCATCTTGTGCCAACCTACCATATTCGTAGTTGAAGAAGATATCAAATGTGAAACCCTTCCAGGTGAAGGTATTGCTCAAACCACCAAATTGGTTTGGTTGGGTATCTCCAATATAGACCCTATCAGCAGCTACAACCTGATAAGTTAAATTACCAGCTGCATCATACCACATCGGGCGACCAGTTGCAGGGTTTACACCAGCATATTTCTGCGTGAAAATGGATCCCAGTTCACGTCCAACTCGTACAGATGGGTCTCCAGGCAATTCCGGCAGATTATCATACAATTTAACAACCTTGTTTTTGTTGTTGGTGAAGATGAAGGTTGTAGACCAACCAAATCCTTCTCCCAATCTTGGACGAAGCCACTCTGCAGTAAGACTAAGTTCAATACCACGGTTTTGGATCGTACCCAGGTTCCTCGTAATACTTGAGAAGCCTGAAGTTTGTTGAACCGGTTGGGAAAGAAGAAGTTCCTTTGAAAGCTTGTTATATAGTTCAACTGAACCAGAAATCCGGTTTCTAAAAAATCCGAAATCGACGCCGAAGTTGCTTGTCTCGTTCACCTCCCAACTTAACGTAGGATTAGACAGCTGGCTAAAGCTTATACCGGGGTTGTTGTTGTAAACGAAACCACCACCGTAAAGACCCAATGCGTCAAAGTTTCCGATCTGGTCGTTACCTGCTGTTCCCCAAGTAGCCCGTAGACGCAGGGTGGAAATGACATTGGATTTAGCCAGAAAATCTTCTTTATCGATGTTCCACGCGCCCTTCAAGGCAGTGAAGAATCCATACTTACCGTCAAATCTGGAAGATCCATCATAACGGGCAAGTGCACTGAAATAGTATTTGCCATCATAGTTCCAGTTGAACTGGCCAAACAATGATTGGCGCTTATATCCAGTGAAGAATTCACCCGGAGCCCTTGGGTTTGCTGCCGCATCAAGGGTCCTAAACTGGAAAGTTGGGAAACCATCTGCAATCGCAAAAATGCTTTCGCGGTTTTCAACCCTGTATTCGTAACCTACAAAACCATCTATTTTCATTTTAGAGCCTACAAGGAAATTGTAGTTAAAAAGCTGGCTGGTCATGAAGTTGGTATTCCAGTCAGATTCAACCTGTCCCAAACCGCGGATGGCAAATCCATCTGGTGTGCGGGGATCTGTGTAACGCTTACCCTGAACCAACCTGTAGTCTAACGCATAGTAAGACCTAAAGCTGAGCCATTTTGCCAGTTTATAATCTAACGTTACGTTTCCAACCAATTGGTTTGTACGGTTCAAACCTGTGTTGAAATCATTTACTGCAATAACGTTCTGGTTGAGGATACCTGCAAGGTTTGCCGGTGGCACACCAAAATATGTTCCGTCTGCATTCCTGATAGGGTTGAAAGGCAGAATCAATGGGCTTGAAAACGCAGGGCTTCCAAGGAAACTACCATCCGTTGCGAAAGGAACATTCTGCCTGAAAGTACTCAGGTTAAGTGATGTTGAGATGGTTAATTTATCTGTTGCTTTGTTTGAGAGGTCAAACTTCAGCGCGCCTCTTTGAAAGTCTGCTTTGGTAACAACTGCTTCCTGGAATGAATAAGAACCGGAGACGCGGAATGTAGTGCGGTCGTTACCACCACTGGCAGCCAGTTCATAGTTTCTGATCTGTGCTGTGCGGAAAGCCGCATCTTGCCAATCGTAAGTAGGTAGTGCAGTAATTGCAGAATCTGCCTGCTTATCCGTAAATGCGCCGGCGCCTGTTACACGATACTCGTTTAACACGGTACGTTTGATGGCTAAGTCTGAAGCAGGAAGGTTATTGGCAAAACCATACGCCTCTGACCTCATCTGGAAGATTTCTTGTGAGTTCAACACGTCCATCTTCTTAAGGGCTTTACCTTGGCCCCAGTACATATTCACATCGAATTTTGTTTTTCCCGCACGGCCTTTCTTGGTGGTAATAATTACAACACCATTAGAAGCCTGTGCACCATAAGTTGCAGCAGATGCTGCATCTTTAAGGATATCGATCGATTCGATATCGTTAGGATTAAGGAAAGAAAGTGGATTGGTTTGGGTGAAGTTACCGTCACTGCTGAGGTTCATTTGCACACCATCAACAACATACAAAGGGTTGTTACCTGCGTTGATGGAGCCAGTTCCGCGGATCCTTACGTTGACGTTACCGCCAGGGATACCGTTGTTGGACTGAACTAACACACCGGCAGCACGTCCTTGGAGGGCCTTGTCAACAGAGGCGTTCGGAATGTTGCGGATCGTTTCACCTTTTACAGAAGAAACGGCGCCGGCTTCATCTCTTTTTTTGCGAGCTGAATAACCAGTTACAACCACCGCTTCCAGGCTGCGGTCCTCCGCCTTCATGGAGAGCGAATAGTTGCTGGTTGAAGATGTCAGCGCAAGTTCCTGCGTGGTCATGCCCACTGCAGAAACAACCAGCCTTGTGGTTCCTGTTGGAACCGCCAGACTGAACACACCTTCACTGTTTGTTGAAGCACCTTGGGATGACCCCTTCACAATCACGGAAGCATTGGGAATTGGTTTCCCGTCCGCATCCACAACCCGGCCGCTGATGGTACGGGTTTGAGCAAGCAACTGTCCCCAAAGGAGCAGTATACCGCATAGCAGTAGCACAAGTTTTCTCATTCTTGTCAGTTTTGGTTTTTATTAACTAATGTATAAACAGTTGGTTGAGCCTTAGGTGTAGGATTCTGTATCGGGTTTCGAAGGATGGATTGCGGACAGAGTGGCAAATTATAAAAAATAGTGAAAATTCGGGCTTTTTGTAAGGCCGAACTGCAAATTCTTTAACACCAGAGGCTATTTTTTGTTCTTTCCGGTGCTCAGTAAAAGAACAGGCAGCAAAATGAGGTTAGTGAATGTGGCAGCCAGCAGGGTCAGGGAGGTCAGAAAGCCCAATGCCTTGGTGCCCCCGAAACCGCTGAACATAAAGATCACGAACCCGGCAATCAGGACCAACGAGGTATAAATAATACTGATCCCGGTACTCCGCAGGGTCTGCATCACCGTGGCTTCCACATCGTTCCCATGGGCCGGAAGCTCCTGTTTATAGTTGACCAGAAAACGAATGGTGACGTCAATGGCAATGCCGAGAGCAACGCTGAAAATCAATACCGTACTGGGTTTTAGCGAAATTCCGGCCCAGCCCATCACGCCCGCCGTCAGGGCCAGGGGGATGATATTGGGGATCAGGGAGCAAAAAAGGATCCGGAAACTCTTGAACAGGTACAGCATACAAAGGGCAATCAGCACAAATGCCCAGAAAATGGAGTCCCGAAGCCCATTGATGATAAACCGGGAGCCTTCCAGGAAAGTAATGCTGGTTCCCGTGAACTGTACATTGTATTTGGAACTGTCGAAATAGTGGTCCGCCCGGCTTTTCAGGGTATCCAGCAATATCGGTAGACGCTTGCTGCCTATATCAGCCATATTTACGCTAACCCTTGTCATCTGCCGGCCTGTATCAATAAAAGCCAGCATTAATTTCTGGAAACTGCCCTTACCACTCACCGTATCCTTTTTCATCCTGAGATAGTCCGCCACAAAGGCCCCGTCAAAGCTATTGGGCATCGTGTAATTACTACTGTCCCCGTCATAGAAACCCTGCTTGGCAAATTTCAATCCCTCCGCCAGGGAAAGCGGACGCGCAATGTCAGGATGCCCGGCCAATTCTGCACTGAAGGAATCTATTTTCTGGAAGGTCTCCAACGCGCGCATGCCCGCAAGACCATTTCTTTTTTTGGTATCGATGAGGATCTCCAGGGGCATGATCCCTTTGAAATGCTTTTCAAAAAATTTAAGGTCCTGATAGATCACATCATCCTGGGGCAGATCATCCACAATGAATCCCTGTGAATTGAGTTTCATAATGCCCGTGACGGAAAAGGCGACGATCACTAACGTGATTGCATAAACGAGTTTCCGGTGGCTGAACACCCACTTTTCAATACGCGTCAGGATCTTCTCCAGCCATTTATTCTCGAGGTAATTCAGGTGCCTTGTTTTGGGTGCCGGCAGATAACTCAACGCTGCAGGCAGGAGGATCATCGATATAAAAAAGATCACCATGATATTGATGCCCGCCACAATGCCGAATTCTTTCAGGATCGCACTCTTGGTAAGGGCAAACACCGCAAAGCCAATGGCCGCCGTAATGTTGCAGAACAAGGTCACAATGCCCATCTTGCTCACCATATCCGTCAGCGCTTCCATCTTATGTTCCTTGCTGATATATGAGGTGTGATATTTGTTCAGAAAATAAATACAGTTGGGCACACCAATCACCACTACCAGTGGTGGAATCAGTGCGTTCAGAATGGTGATCTTGAAGCCGAAAAATACCATGGTAGCCAGGGAAAAAATCACGCCGATGATCACCACCAGCAAAGACAAAATAGTAGTGCTGATGCTCCTGAAAAATAACAAAAGGATCACGGCAGACAGCAGGATGGAACCCAGCAGGAAAAACCGCATCTCCTTGTTCAAACGTATTGCAAGGTTGCTGCGGACCAAGGGCAGTCCGCTCAATTTCATATCAATTTGATTGGCCTTGCCAAATGCATATACTTTTTCACTGAGCAGGGGAACAATTTTATCCCGCTGTTTTGAATTCAACACATTCTTATTCACCCGTATGCCCAACAGCCATGCCCCACTCTCGGGATTGTACATCAGTCCTTGATAGAACGGCAGGCTTTTAAACGTGTTGGCAAGACTATCCAACTCCTGCTGGCTGCTGATGGTTGAAGGGAAGATCTGCTTTGCGTCAAGCTTTTCCGTAGAGTCATTTTTGACGAGGTTGATGGCCGAAACCACACTGATTACTTCATCCACCCCTTCGGTATTTTTTAATTCCTTTTGAAAGGCGAGGAGCTTATTGAATTTCTCAACCTGGAACAGGTCTTTGTCGATAAACCCAACCGTCATCAGGTTGCCATCTTCCCCGAATTTTTCTTTGAACCGAAGATATTCCTGGTACTTTGGATTGTCTGTAGGAATGGCCCTTGCGAAGTCGTAACTCTGTTGCACCTGGCTGGCGAAATAAGCCATCACAACAGTAAGGATGCCGAGCCCAATCAACAGGAAAAGCCTATTCCTGAGGATCCATTCTCCGAGTTTTTTCCACATAGCGCAAATTAGGTTGCAGTTCGCAAAGTTCGCCAAGTTCGCAGAAACTTTTCTGCGAACTGCAACCTCTGCGAACTGCGACCTCTGCGAACTGCGACCTATGCGTTATCTTGCAAGATGCGGTTGCTTACGATCCTCATCTTCCTCCTCTCCCTTCAGCCTACCCCTTCACACTGTCAATTACCGCCGATTGGCCAATGGCGTGAACATCTTCCCTGGAACAATGCCATCCAGGTAGCGGCCAAAGACCAGGAGATCATCGCAGCCACGCCTTATGGTGTTTTTTTATATGATATCGATGGCTCAGCTTTTACACGCCGCTCCAAAGTGAATGGCCTCAATGATATTGGGGTGAGTGCAATGGCCCTGGACAGTGTTTCCGGCAAAACGGTTGTGGTGTTTCGCAACAGTAATGTGGATG
>JBEISY010000365.1:0-2875 GCA_040375175.1 Chitinophagaceae bacterium | reverse complement strand
TCGAAGTATTTGGGGAGCGACATTAACTTCGCCTGGCCAAGTGCTGAAATTGCAGTGATGGGCGCGCAAGGCGCAGTTAACATTCTCTACCGCAAAGAAATTGCAGAAGCTAAAAATCCTGACAAGGTGCGCGCAGAGTTAGTATCCGAGTACACCGAAACACTTTCCAACCCTTACGCAGCGGCAGAACGTGGCACGATTGACAGCGTTATTGAGCCACACCAATCACGTGCCTACATCACCAAGGCTTTTCGCACGTTAAAGACCAAGCGCGACACGTTACCTGCACGTAAGCACGGAAATATCCCACTTTAATGAAATTCACAATTACATCTGGGAACCCAAGTGAAGAAGAACTTTTGGCAATTAAGGATGCAGAAGAATTGGCAACAATAATACAGAGTTTTTGAACATCAGATATGCAGATAAGGATAAATATTACTCATTGAATATTGTTTTTCTGTTTTTTATCCGGTAGCTTTTTCCTGTAAGGTTGATAATCTCGCAACGATACAGTAAACGATCCAGCAAAGCGGTTGCCAGTACTTCATCACCTAGCATGGCCGCCCATTCAGCAGGTTTTTTGTTGGTGGTGATGATAAAGGATGTTTTTTCATACAGCTGGTTAATAAAATTGAAAAGGCTGACGGCCACTGTTTTCTCCACCGGGAAAAGCATGATATCATCAATGACGATCAGATCGGCCTTGAATAGGCGCTTGTAATCCCCTTTCGCGCCGCGTGTAATTTCCTTCATCTTCAGCATGGTGACGAGTTCATCCATAGTCCGGAAGTACGCCTTATACCCTTTACTTACGGCTTGTGCGCACAGGCCGGCCGCCAGAAAAGTCTTCCCTGTTCCTGAGGGACCCATCAGGATTATGTTGTAAATCTGATCGAGCCAGTTCAGTTCTTTGAGTTGGTTCATCCGTGTTTTGGTTAGTCCATTATCGACGCTATGATCATACAGGCTCAGGTCACTGCTGGGTGGTAATTTAGCCACCCTAAGCCGGTTGGCCAGGGCTGATTGTTCGCGATAACCAAGCTCAACCTCCAGGAGCCGTTTGGTGAACTCGAGGTAACCGTTGTTCTGTTTCTCAGCATCCAGGATGATTTCATCGAGTTCCGATTGGATGCCATTCATCCGGAACTGTTGACAGTACTGTCTGATTTGTTGTCTGGTGTCCATGTGATTTGTAGTATTGATGGTGATTAAAATATGTCCTGGTAATCGGCAATGGAACTGGTGGCCGGCTGTATAAACGCCTGCTCAGGTATGTTGCCGGTAATTGGATTCATATGGATGATCTTTGCAGTAATTTCAGGTGACTGAGATTGCTGGTGCAGATAAGCAGCCACACTGCGCAGGTCTGTCACACTGCTCAACTGATGGGTCAATGCATAGTGCAGCGACTGGGTGACAACGGTAGCAGGATAGGTGTCGATGACCTGTTTGAACACCACCACCTGATCCCTGAGGTAACGGGGTCTGGCTTTACGGATGACCTCGATGTACTGAGCACCTGCGCTAGGATCTTCCAATTGACTGCAAGCCTCCGCTATTATTTCCTGTACCCGGTTGCCCTTGCTGCGCTTGTGATCATTGTTGATGATCTTCTGCCCTTTGCTGACACTCAATGGGTGGTGGCAGATGGCGGCACCCTGTTCGTCAAAGACCAGGAGCTGCCCATCCCGGGCCACCAACTGAACCCGGCATCCTTTGCGCTGATAGGTGCCCAGTGGAAGGGAATAAAAGTTGCCTTTATAGGAGATGCTGTTGTCTTTTCTCACACTATACCAGTTGACTTGCGCAGCTGGCATAGTAACAGCTACATAGGCACGCAGGTATTCTTTTTCCGTTTCCCACTCCGCTGCCGGTGATTTGCGGGTCACCGCATGAGGCAGGTAGTTGGCCGTTCTGGCCAACCAGGCCAGCGCTTCCTGATTCAGGGTATCAATGTCATCAAAGGGACGGTTGTACAAGAAGTTCTGCTTAATGTACTTAACCACATTTTCAATTTTACCCTTGCTTTCAGGATCACTCCTGCGGCAAAAGTGAAGCCCAAAACTACTGGTCTGACTAAAAACCCGGAACCGTTCAGTCAGGATCAGGTCACCATGGTTTTCACTGACCAAAAACAAGCGATCCTGATCATACACCACCGTTTGGGGAATGCCATCAAAGAAGCTAAAAGCCTGCTGGTGGGCTTGTATGGCTGCCTCAGTAGTAAAGCGGCTGGTGGAGAAGAATACATACTTATACCGTGACCGGGCCAGGACCAGCACCAAAAAATAGACTTTCACCTGTTTACCCTGACTGCTACGCAGGGTGTATTCTCCAAAATCAGCCTGTGCCTGCGCACCATAGCCACATTCAGCAACCATCGAGTACTCACGCTGCGCACTGGCTTTCTGCAGATGATACTTCTGGCGAACCCAACATACAAAATTGAACACCGTTTTGCTGTTGACGGCAGGAAAATCAGCATAATGCTCCTTCAGCCAGTCGTGCATCTGGGCAGCAGACGTATCGGGGTATTTGCTCAACCGGGCTTTTATAAACCCTTCGTAAGGCTCCAGCCCTTTTTTGCGTTCCGATTGCTCTTGCAGGAAAGATTCATATGACTGCTCAGTCATAGACAGGTACTTCTTTACCGTACGCCAATCCAGGACCAGTTCCTCACTGATCCGGCTAATGGACAACCCGTCCTTGTGTAATTGATGAACGATATGATACGTCATGAGTTTTTTCGCATATGAATTCATAAAACCGGGAATATTTCCGGCAAATCTCATTCTTTGTTTCCCCGGCCATGGCCGGGGAAACAAAGAAGTTCTGCATTCCTTGTTGCCAAAAGTTCTGCATGCTTGTTGCC
>JBEISY010000107.1:0-6250 GCA_040375175.1 Chitinophagaceae bacterium | reverse complement strand
TTGTGAAAAATATCTTTCAATGCACCAGTCAATCGGATGAATTTGGAGGCTGAAAAGCTGGCGACATTCGAGGCATCTTGTTTCATGATCTTCTGGATATTATGGTAGTTCAAACCCGGGATTACCGGTCCGAGCATCACGCCTGGTTGTACGCCCAGTGCACTCAGTTCTTGAATGATGCGCATTCTTTGGCTGGCGGTGGTGGTGCGCGGTTCCAGCTTTTGCCGAAGTTCATCGTCGCGCGAAGTGATGCTCACAAGAATGGAGATGAGATTTTTCGCAGCCAGTTTCGCGATGATGTCCTTATCCCTGAGCATACCCGCGTTTTTAGTGATCATACCCACGGGCTGGTTGAACTCCAGGCAGACTTCCAATAGCCTGCGGGTGAGTTTAAATTTTTGCTCGGCGGGCTGATAGCAATCTGTATTGCCGCTGATGGATATGGGTTTGCATTCCCAATCTGGCCGCATTAAAAACTTCCGCAACAATTGCTGTGCATTTTTTTTGACGATGATCTTCTGTTCAAAATCAATGCCTGCACTGTATCCCAGGTATTCATGCGCATTGCGGGCATAGCAATACACGCACCCGTGTTCACAACCTGCGTAGGGATTCATCGAATAAAACATCCCTACGTCCGGACTATCCACTTTGTTGACGATGGATTTGGCTTCCTGTTCAATATACTGGGTAGCCTCATGGGGTACGGACCAGTCGTCAATTCCTTCCGCGTGTTCTTTGACCACATCGTTTTTATGGAAACGATTTTTGGTGTTGATCTGTGCACCCCGGCCTTTTTGAAATCCTTGCATGATGGGATTGCTGCGCTACGCAGACTTACTGATGGGCGTTTCGATGAAAAGGGATTGCTGTTGCATATTGATCGGCAGGGCCTGGAACTCAAAATGCTGGACGATCTGCCAGGGTCTTGAGGCATCCTGCCTTTTGAGCAGCAGCATACCATCGGCCACAAACCTGCCGCTGAACTGGCGATGCGCATATTCCAGCCAACCTTTGCCGAACTGCCAGGGTTTCAATTTGCGTGCAATCGAGATCACCGGATCCTGCATGAAATAGGGTTTGTGTTCCGCATCTGTTTTCAAGAGACGCTGGATATCTTTCACTGAACGCATCAATGATTTGACGGCATTCTTGGTGGTGACATTGATATAGATGGTGTGCGTGGGGAAGGCACCGAAATTCTGTAGTTCCAATTTGAACGGCACGGCAGCCATGCCAATGGTTTTCAATTTATGGAGGATGCGTTCTTCCATCATCTCCAGTTGAGAAAAGGTCAGTAATGTCAGGTGCGGTCTGCTGGGGTCCGGTTTGTATTGATACTGTGCACCAAAATCCTTTCTGAGCTGGTGGATCTTGTGTTCCAATACTTCCGGAAGGGGAATGACCAATTTATATTCATGCATGATGTATCCTGGGAGCAGCATATAATGAGGGTTTAGGGGGAGTGATGAGGGGGAGGTTAGGCTGCGGATTCGCGGAAAGGAAATTGACTCACGATCTGCCATCGATCCCCATCTTTTTTGAAGAGGACCAGTTTACGGGCAGTGAATGCCGCATGGAACATCTGATGGGTGTATTGCATGACTGCTTCCGCAGGGGCATCATCGGGCATATATCCCAACTTGATAAAAGGTTTTTCAAAAATTCTTTCATCCTGCACAAAGTCCCTGAGCGAGGTCAACAGCCCGGTTAGTTTAGCAAACGGCGAGGCATCCTGCACGCGGATGTAAACGATCTGCGGCGGAATGGCGCTGAAATTGTTCAGGACCACCGGAAAGATCACCTGCTGGTCACAGATCCTCCGGATCCAGCGCATCAGGGTTTCCTCCATCTCTTCCCTCGCCGAGAAACAGGCCAGGGTGATGCTGGGCGGTTTCTCTGAAGGAGCCTTGTTCCCGAACATTTCTTCCCATTGCCTACGCAACAGTTTTACCTGCCTGCTGACGGGCTCGTCTGCCGGGATGACGAGGCGGTATTGCGGCTGCGCCTCCTGAAGGATGGATGCCCTGTGATGTGCCGTGCTGATCGATTCTTTTTCCATGCTGAAATTATTTTTCCCTGATCATTTCTTTAGCATAAATTTACTAAATAATTTAGTATTTCAAAATATATTTTATGGATGGGGAAGTATTTTATGGGGCCGCCTACAAGGGTAGTAAGCAGTTCCGCCAACAGGAGGTCCGCACGGCCGATGCCACGGGTTTTGGCGCCGCCGCGGATGATTATGCAGAACGCGGAATAGACCTCAACGAGCAGCTGGTGCGGAACAAGCCGGCCACTTTTTTCATGCGCGTCCGTGGGGATGCCATGATCGGCGCGGGTATTCATGACGGGGACGTGGTCATTGTGGACCGAAGCATCAAGGCCAGCAGCGGCAAGGTAATCATCGCTACATTGAATGGTGAGATGCTGATCCGCCGGTTTGAAAAAGGGTTTAATAAGATCAGGCTGATCCCTGACACCTCAAAACTATCTCCTATAGAAGTGGATCCTTATGCAGATTTTTCCGTCTGGGGTGTGGTAACCTATGTGATTCATGCGGTGTAAGTGGGGGGGACGATGAAAGCCATCATTGATTGCAATAGTTTTTATTGCTCCTGCGAGCGGCTCTACCGTCCGGATCTCTGGAACCGGCCGGTGGTGGTGCTGAGCAACAATGACGGGTGTATCATTGCACGAAGTGATGAAGCGAAGACCATCGGCCTTAGCATGGCGGCGCCGTACTACCAGCAGCGCGACCAGATCGTCAAAAACAAGGTGGCTGTTTTCTCCTCCAATTATCATCTCTATGGTGACCTCAGTATGCGGGTGATGGATACCTTGCGCACCATTCTCCCGCCCCATTGTGTGGAAGTGTATTCCGTTGACGAAGCTTTTCTTGATCTCTCCCATCTTCCACCCTCCACCTTCCACCTTTTCGCGAAGGAGCTCCGCCAAACAGTAGAGATGTGGACCGGCATTAAAGTCTCTGTAGGAGTTGCCCCTACCAAAGTGCTGGCTAAAATGGCGAACCGGCTGGCCAAGAAAAACAAGGCAGCATCGGATTGTGTATGGGTGTTGGATAGCCCGGAAAAAATAGACGAAGCGCTGTCGCAGTTTGACGTGGGCGATCTCTGGGGCATTGGCAGGCGTTATGCAGACAAGTTAAAGGACCAGTTTGGGATCACCACGGCTCATCAATTGAAACAGATGCCGGAAGCATGGGCGCGCAAACACCTGGGTGGTGTAGTGGGCATGCGCATGATTCGCGAATTGAACGGAGAGCCATCGATCCCCCTTAAAGATCCACTGGAGCAGAAAAAGATGATCGCCACCACGAGGATGTTTGGTAAACCTGTGTATAGGTTGGAAGAACTACGGGAAGCATTGGCCAGCTTCGTTTCCCGTGCGGCGGAAAAACTGCGCCGCCAGGGTTGCGCGGCCTCGCACCTGGACGTGTTTGTGGTGACCAATGGGCGCGCAGGAGAGCAATATCATTATGATCCGAGAGCAGATCACCGTTATGTGCTGATGCCCCGCGCCACCTCCCTTACCCACGAGATCATCGCTTATGCAATGCCGTTAGTGGACGACCTGTTTCGGGACGGTATGAAATACCTGAAGGCAGGTGTCACCCTCAGCATGATCGTGCCGGATAGTGAAGTGCAGCAGAATCTTTTCACCCCCCAGCAAAATGTTAAGGGAAAGGCGCTGATGGAAGCGGTAGACAACCTGAATTTCAGTATGCGCGGGGATGTGGTGAAATATGTTTCCAGCGGCCTTACCCGTAACTGGAAGATGCGCCAGGAGATGCGCAGCCAGCGGTTTACCACGAGGTGGGAGGAGCTTTATGAGGTTAAGTAGAAAGGTGGAAGTTGGAAGGTGGAAGTTGGAATCCAACTAGCGCGACCTTGCGACCTGGGTTCTGCGAACTGACATTCCAGCTGTTTTTTCCCCGCCAAATCATGGTTTTTTTCCTATTGTTTGTATAGGAAACTACGGATTGGATCGATGGTCACGTTGAGCATATTCGCATAAACAAACCAATTATGCGTGAAGAATACAGGCACCTGAACCAGCGCGAGGCGTTGAAGGTGGAGAACGAGGTGATCAAGATGAAACTCATGCTGGAGCATGGTGCTGAGTTCTCCGGTAATGAGTTGGCACCCCCGCTGAGTCCGGAAACGGAACACCAGTTTTTACAGTACATCCTTGAAGTGGAGCGCAAGGAATCGATGGCCAGGGAAGTGACAGTTTTTGAGATCCTTGGAAGCCCTTCGGATTTTCCGGCATCGGGGATGGTGAATGAAGACAGGATCAAAGACCTCCTGCAACGCTTATTGCAAAGGATGAAGCAGCATGGGATTGAGCTCACCGTGTTCAGTCCGAATGTTACCCCAAGGGATATCTATGCATTCATTACAACAGAGTTGTTTGCCCACCGGATGCTGCACATCCAGATGCCGGGGATGGTGACCTGTTTTATCTATGATGAGTTTCACCCCGACTATCCCTACGAGAACTCACGGACAGCCGTAAACGAATGCTTGAAGGAGATCTTTTGCTCCCGTGATCTGCAGTGGGTGTTTCAGTATGAGCAGATCCTGCAGTTGAATGCCTATGAGAATTTATCGATAGACCAGTTTCGCAGAACCGTCAACGCATTTAAGAAACGATATCGTAGCATTGAACCGCTGGTGTTGGACGTAAGTGACTGTAGGCTTACGGACGAGCACTGTGAAGTCACAGGAAGGTTTGAAGTGTGTTTTAGTACGGCGGATGAACACCTGTTGAAGACGGGAACCTGGAAGGTGGCCTATCACTATTGGAAGGAGATGGATATCTGGATGATCTATGAGGTTTATCTGGAAGGGATTGATTTCTGAGGCGGCATTCAGGTTGAAGAGATGTTCTTGATCTTCTTGCCGATTCTTTTTTGTTCCCGGTATCCTTCGATGCAAAGGCTGACAGTTAATATGATCAGAAGTGCCAGCATAAGTATTGTTTTCGGGGGTGCTTATATGTATGACTGAATCAACCGGAAAAGGGTTACTAAAGGAATGTTATCAATGTCCGGAAATGCGGTAATTTGTTGATCCAAAGCATCAATATGTTCAGGATCAATACGTATGGAGAAGGTAGTTTGTGGGCAGTTTATCAACTGGAAGATACCGTGCAGGATATCCGTGTTGATATTGTGCCATCGGCAGGGGGCATCCTCAATGCGTGGTGGGTGAACGGTATCAATATCATTGACGGTTACACGGATCGGGAAGATTTTGTGCAAAGGGTGCATGCCGGGTTCAGGAGTGCGAAATTATTGCCTTTCGTATGCAGGCTCAATAATGCTACATACAGGTGGCAAGGGCAGGAGTATACTCTTGACAAATTCTTGCTGAACGGATCTGCTTTGCACGGCATCGTCTATGATCAGATTTTTTCGGTTGTGGCGGAAACACAGGATGAATTTGGTTGTTCGGTTGAGTTGGAATATCAATACGCCGGCGAGCACCCGGGGTATCCGTTCCCGTTCTCTTGCAAAGTCAGGTATGCATTGCGTGAAGCTGGAAAATTGGAAATCACTACCTGGGTGGCGAATGCTGGGTCGGCATCTTCGGCCATTCCAATTGTGGATGGGTGGCATCCTTATTTCACCCTGGGAGGCAAGGTTGATGACTGGTGGTTAAAAATTGCGTCTGACCAGATGATGGAGTATGACGACCTTCTTATACCAACAGGAAAATGTATCCTCCACGATGAGTTTCTGAAAGGAAGGCTGATCAATGACCTCAATCTGGATAACGGATTTCTCTTGCAGGCCGGTGTGTATCCATTTTGTACATTAAGGAATTATGGCACTGGACTTTGGGTGAATTTTTTGCGCCATGAAAACTATCCATTTCTTCAACTTTATATTCCTGATCACAGGAAATGTATTGCAATTGAGAACCTGAGTGGCGCGCCAGACGCGTTCAACAATCAAATAGGTTTGAAGATTATTCATCCGGGAGACTTTCTTAGACTAGTCATAGAAATACAAGTTGGATCAGAGAAAACTACTTAAGCGTAAGTTCATTTCGCCAGGGTCATTGTTTATGCGGTTGCTTTGTGGAAATCAAAGCGTCACTCAGGGGTATGCCCGCTATCCCAATTGCGTGAAGGAGAATATTTTAATCAAGTTTAAGAATTCGAACTGCTTAACATTGCTAAGTGGTAAAGTTTATATATGATATGGTTCAATATTTGTTAA
>JBEISY010000047.1:0-9007 GCA_040375175.1 Chitinophagaceae bacterium | reverse complement strand
GGAAAAGTAGTAAATACCGAAGCCTACTTCATCAGCATTGCCAACGGCAACCAGTTCGGTAACAACTTCACCATCGCACCCAAAGCACAATTGAACGATGGCCTGCTGGATATCATCATCGTGCAAAAGATGAATAAAATGCAAGTGCTGTTATCGGTATTCTACCAGATGAAATATGGAACCGTGCAGCATGACATCAAAGACAAGGAAGGCATTCTTTACTTCCAGGCGCCAAGCATTGAGATCCACAACCCCATGCTCGCCCCACTGCATGTAGACGGAGATCCGGTAGAAACTTCCAAATTGATTAAGGTTGATCTATTACCTAAAGCCTTACCTCTTATATTAGCTAATAGCTAATAGCTAGTTTAAAGGAATGGGTATTCTCCGCCGAACCCAACGCAGCCTGTATATCTGCTTTCTCTTTATTCGTGAGATGAAAATTCAATGCTGCTGCCTGATCCTTACGGGTAGGCACATACGAAAACGTGAGTTTTTCAAAGGGAAAACTGAAACGATCATCTGCCATGGACACCAGCTCATCATGATAATAATCCTGCATACGCATCCAATTCAACTGAATCACCGTAATAGGCTTGGTGAACATGCTCGCAAACCCTCCCCCTCCTGCCTCACCCTGCTCATTCCATTCCGCGCCATTTTTCCGGTCACGGATCTGGATGAAAACCACACCGGATGTGTTGTTCGTCAGCCATTCATTGAACACATTCAGGAACCGGATACTCGTCTCCTGTCCATAGTTGTCCCGAATGCCCGCATCCATCACATCCACCACTGGTTGGGAAGGCAGCCAAACATTCGGCAACACGTAAGGGAAAGTGGCATTGATCCGCATGGCCGTGAGTAACCGAAGATTATAGGGATCCTGTTTCCTGAAAAAGGTTGCGAAATCAATGGCATCTGGCTCACCGGGCACACCGCTCGCGGAATCAGGCCAGTTGCGCATCATGAAGCTGATGGGTTGTGTGCTCAACAACATCTTGCGGCCATCAGTTGAAACCGTTGAAGCAAACATGAGCAAAGGAACCTTTGCAGCAGATTCATCGGCAGCATAGTCCCTGATCTGTATATCCAACAGTCTGCCTGTGTTTTCATTTAGTTGTTCTTCAAATGCATAGGCGCGGTCCTTTACATAGCTGTAGTTGCCCACCTTAAAACGTTGGGCCGGCGCAAATACATCTCGCGTCACCATGGATGAAAAGAGGGGATTCAACAGGTCGCTAGAGATCCGGTCCACATGCACAGGATCAGCCGGATTCAGGTTCCTGCCATTCATGCGCTGCCGGTACAATTCACGATAATACGTAGCGCCAAGCATTCCACCCGAAGCACCCGTCATCATGAAGCTCTTCTGCATCAGCTTGCCCTTCATCATACTGTCGAGCCGTTGCAGCACATTCAATGTAAATGTAGCCGACCTTGTACCACCCCCACTGAAGTTGAGAATATACATCACGGGTTTTGCCGAATCCTGTCTGGCCTTCCATCGGTCCAAAACCTTTATCATCGCACGTTTATCTGCCTCCATTTGATCCACACTGCACAAGGCCAGAATACTGTCGCGCTGGTAAGCCGGTCTGGTATCAATGTGTTCATAGTTCAGTCCGTATGCCTTGTTCCGCGTATCGATCCACTCATACCTGAACATCGCATCCACCAGGAAGATGATCAGCATCGCTGCGGGAATGGACCAGCTCTTGAGCCAATACACTAATGATGCCGCACCTGCCATCAATATGGAGAACAGGATCAGGATACCTGCCGCTGCCGGAAGTTTGAATACATCAACATCCTGGAACATGCCTACAAGTGCCAGAAAAAGAAAGGCCAGGATGATGGCCATCACCGCCGCGAAATGGTGCCTGCGAAACATCGTCTCCACAAACTCCTGAGAATAGTGCGAGATGTTGCGTGGCTTCTTCAGTTTGAGCCGCGTATTGTAAAACCATTCTACGTCAATGAGTCCTTTTTCATGGTGGTGATTGCCGGCAAGACCAAAATGACCAATATACTTGTGCGGCTCATTCATGATGGGATGCATGCTGCGCATCATCGTTCTTTCCGCACCAAAAAACCAGGAAAAAGAAATGGCTGCCAGCAGAATAAACCCAGTGAGGAAACCCGCGATCAACACGAGGATCTCTCCAAGGCTCATCAGCTCCCTGACCTTATCAAAATGAACCGCTTTGTAACAGTAAAAAAGTAAAAAGAGAAGGGGGATGATCGAGTTGTTGATGCAGTACTTGAGAAAAGGCTTTGACGTTGTGGCGAGGAACTTAAAATGTTTGCTGTGCAACACAAAAGTGGTGATCTGCCAGCTCATGATGAAGATGCCCATGGCAATGCCGGTGATCGCAGAGCTTACGGCATTCACATTACCAAGGTATTCCGGCGCAAGAAAAAGCGCATCGGCCCCAAACGTGTTCATGAAACTGCCGTTGATTGCGCTGCCAACGATAAACCAGAATACCAATAGCACCTGGTATTTTCTGAAATGGAGAAATACCAACTGCACAGGAAATGAATGCCAAAGGCCTTTCAGGAATTCCTTCATCTTCTTGTTTGTGTGCGCACCGCTTATTTACGGACCAGGTACTTGGTCCACACCAGCGAAAGCAGCAGGGTCATGGCCACAAACTGGTGTGCTACACCTAACCAGAGCAACGCATGTTTGTCGGTTGAATACAGTACGGTAAAAATTCCCAGCACCACCTGCAAAGCAACCAGCACCAATGGAATGGTTCTCGTACGCAGGAATAACGAAGATCCGTTCACCTTTAGTGCACGGAACCACCACAGGATCAGCAAAATAAACAAGAAATAGGCCAGTCCGCGGTGAATGAATTGAACCGTCAGGGGATTATGGGTAAGGTCATTACTCTTGGTGCCCAATCCCTGCGGAAACATCATCCCATTCATATCTGGCCAGGTAGGTGCGAAACTACCGGCTTTGAGCCCCGCCATGAATGCCCCGTAAAACAATTGCACCACCAGCACAATGAGGATGGCTACGTTAAGTTTCGACAAACTCCGGGCGCTGAATTGCTGTGTTTGGGGGACGATGAGTTGCAGTGCAAACCAAAACACGTATACGAGCAGGCCGAGGGCCGAAACAAAGTGAATAGAAAGGCGGATATGGCTAACCGTAACATCGTTTTCATTGAGTCCGCTTTGCACCATAATTTTCCCAATGACAGCCTGCAGAATTCCTAAAAGAAACACAAGCACCAATGGCCACACCATTGATTTCTTCAGTCTCTTTTTTACCAACAAATACACAAACCCAATCACAAACACCCAGCCTAATAACTGTGCCCATAGTCTATGAAACCACTCCCAGAAATAAATCGCTTTAAAATCATCAAGGCTATACTCGAAATTGATGTGCTTATATTGACCTATCTGTTTATACTGATCAAAAACTTTATTCCATGATTCCTCATTCATGGGAGGAATACCATCAAGAATAGGCCGCCATTCAGTCATAGAAAGTCCGGATCCTGTGAGCCTGGTGATCCCACCCAATAAAACCTGAATAACAATCATTCCTACACCAATCAGTAACCAAATGGCCACTGCTGAATTCTGCTTCTTTTCCATCGTTTGCAAAGTTAGAACCATTTGACATTACCTTTGACATTCTGCACTACTTACATTCAACCATTCAGGCTATCAAAAGTTGACCTCCAGGATATCAAGATGCCAACTTCTGAATGTTAGAATAACAGTGTGACTGAATGTTTGATATGTTGCGTCCTTTCTTCCAAAAAGTTCTCACAGAGGCTGGCTGCGATGAAGCCGGCAGAGGCTGTCTTGCCGGCCCTGTTTTCGCCGCCGCCGTGATCCTTCCACCCCGGTTCCGTCATCCCCTGCTGGACGATTCCAAAAAAATGAAGGAAAAGGACCGATATCTGCTTCGCGATGTGATCCGGGAAAAAGCCCTCGCCTGGGCCGTGGCCAGTGTTGACCAGGAAGAGATAGACCGCATCAACATCCTGAAAGCCTCGTTTAAGGCCATGCACCTCGCCCTGGACCAGCTCCAGACCCGGCCCGGACTGATCCTGGTTGACGGACACCTGTTCAGCCCCTATCCCCAAACGCCCCATCGCTGCATCGTCAAAGGAGACGCCACCTATGCGTCCATCGCTGCCGCCAGCGTGATCGCTAAAACGTACCGGGACGACTATATGATCAACCTCCATGCACAATTCCCGGATTACCGTTGGGATGCCAACAAAGGCTATGGCACCCTTGACCACCGCAAAGCCATCGAATCCCTGGGGCTCACGCCCCATCATCGGAAAAGCTTTCAGGTGAGGTCGCAGGTCGCAGAGGTCGCGAAGGTCGCAGAGGGGAAAAAGGAAATAACACAATAACCTACTAACCTGCTTTAGCGCATTTTTCTTAACTTAGATGATATGGAAACAGCTACCGTAAAACCGAACCTGACGGCCAAAGATTTTCAGACAGACCAGGAAGTAAGATGGTGCCCCGGATGTGGTGATTATTCCATCCTCGCACAAGTGCAGAAAGTAATGCCAAGCCTGGGCATTCCGCGTGAAAACATCGTGATCGTTTCCGGCATCGGCTGCAGCAGCCGTTTCCCGTACTATATGAAGACTTACGGTATGCACTCGATCCACGGCAGGGCCACAGCTATCGCCAGCGGATTGAAAGCATCCAGGCCTGAGCTGAGTGTTTGGATCGTAACAGGTGATGGCGACTCGTTGAGCATCGGTGGCAACCATACCATTCATCTCTTGCGTAGAAATTTTGACGTGAACATCCTGATGTTCAACAACCAGATCTATGGGTTAACAAAAGGCCAGTACTCCCCCACATCGGAAGCAAAAAAAGTAACGAAGTCGACGCCCTACGGCAGCATCGACCATCCATTTAACCCCCTTGCATTAGTCATGGGCGCTGATGCTACTTTTGTGGGCCGAAGCATGGATCGAGATCCCAAGCATCTCCAGGAAATGCTGGTGCGTAGCTACAAACACAAAGGCGCTTCCTTCCTCGAAATATACCAGAACTGCAACATCTTCAATGATGGCGCATTTGAGATCTTCACTGAAAAAGGATCTAAAGCACAGGAAACCCTGTTCCTTGAACACGGCAAACCATTGCTCTTCGGTCCCAACAAAGAAAAAGGGATCAAGCTCGATGGGTTCCATCCCGTCATCGTTGACCTCAACAACGGCGCAAGTGCCGACGATTGCTGGGTGCATGATGAAAAAGATTTCTACAAGGCACAGATCCTCGTAAGGATGTTTGATGACCCAAGGATTGAAGGTCATCTACCCCGTCCATTCGGCGTATTCTTTGAAACCGAACGTCCATGCTATGAAGATCAACTCAACGGCCAGGTGCAACAAGTGATCGCCAGTAAGGGCCCCGGCAATTTGGATAAGTTGCTGCGAGGGAATGAAACCTGGACTATACAGTAGGCATTGGGCACTGGGCACTGGGCATTGCGTTTCATTCATTTCTCATGAAGCATGCAGCCTTTTTATTCATCAGCATTTTGCTGTTCAGCATCTGCCATGGTCAGGGTAGCCTGAACAACGGACTCGTATTGCACCTTCCGATGGATGGGAATACCGCAGATGTATCCGGCAATGCGCACCAGCCCATCGAAAGAAATATCAGCTTCGGGAACAATTGCAGCGGCAATGCATCGCAGGCCGCTTATTTCAATGGCAGCAACAGCATGCTGGAAATACCGGCTTCCATCGCCTTGAACAGCACAGAGAAACTCACGCTTTCCTTTTGGGTAAAGACAGAAACCAGTGCTACACAAACCATATTCAGCAGGGCGAAAGCCGTTCCCGGCGAAGATCCCAAATATGGATACGCCCTGGAACTCAACGCCAGCAAACAGCCCTTGTTCAGCATGGTGACACCACCACTCTGCCATATCTATACCAATGGAATCCTCACCGGGCAGAGCTTTACCAGCTTTGATAAACTCTCCTTTTGCCAGGCAGATCTCCCGCTGTTCATCGGCGCGAGTTATGCTGACCAACAGCAGACCTTCAAAGGATGGATGGACGATTTTCGGATCTACAACCGAGCCATCGCCGAAGAGGAAATGCGCGCGCTCAGCAACACCTGCACCATCAATCCGTTTTGTCCTGCGCCCGGTAATGTATCCATCAATGGAACTTCTGAAACCAGCATGCAGTTGAGTTGGACAACCGCTGCAAATAGTAACCGTGTAATTAGTGAATATCGCATAGTGGGCAGTAACACCTGGCTTCCGGGATTTCAAACGAATAACGCTTCTGCCTCCATCAACAATCTGCAGGTCAACAATACGTATGAAGTAAGAATCAGATCATCATGTTCAGCTGTTGATTCCAGTGGATGGAAAAGTACCAACTACCTATTAAAGGGTAACACCAACTGTGATGCACCGTTTAACCTTCAGGTTACCAATTCCACTGAAACAACTGCCGCACTGACCTGGGAAGTGTTACCCACCGGAATAGGCGTTAACATACAATATGCAGAGGCAGGAACCGATAATTGGATCGATGCTGCCGCAGAAATCACCGATCGCGCATACACCATCACCGGATTGAATCCAGGCACTAACTATGAATGGCGCATACAAACCGCTTGCAACCTTGGCCCCAGTGATTGGGTATCATCAATATTTGCAACCACAGGCGTATCGCCCTGCAGACAGCCTGAAGGACTTCTGCCCTTTGATCTCTCCGGAAACAGGGCCGCGCTACAATGGAACGCAGGTGCCGAAGCTCAATTTTTTGAAGTGGAATACAAACTCACAACCTCGTCAGTATGGATCCGCGCGAATGTTGCACAACTGAACGAAAGCAGGATCTATATCGATTCCCTGCAGCCTCTTACAGCGTATCAATGGCGCGTGAGAAGCATCTGCGCAACAGGTAGCAGTGGGTGGACAAATGGCGACTTCACCACCACGCCCGGTCAACCGACAGACCAGGGAATTCTCCTCGTGGCAAACTTTGAATACACTTCCATCAACTGTAAGCCGGCAGAGATCTCATTCAAGAATACATCGATCGTAAACCGAACGAATGTCAATACCATGCTATGGAATTTTGGCGATGGGGAAACCAGTACAACACCGGAACCCATTCACGTGTACAACAAGTCTGGAAACTATACCGTTGTGCTTACGATTGCTGATGCGGATGGACGCACGAGTGCGAAAGTGCAACAGGTCAAGATACAATCCACCCGGTTGAAACTTGCCGTCACCGGTGCCGATGTCATCTCGTGCAGCAAAGAACCCTTGAGCCTGAAGGCCGATGGCGGCAAAACTTACCAATGGTTGCCCTGTACGGGCTTGTCAGATTGTACCTCACCCACGCCTCTTGTAACACCGGGTATGCATGACCGTTATACGGTTCGTGTAACTGATGGGAATGGCTGTACAGACACGGCGAGTGTACTGGTGCGTTATCTGGATCCTGCAAAAGACGTCTTTATCCCGAATGCATTCACACCCAATGGAGACGGGCTGAATGATACTTTCAAACCCCTTGCAAACATTGGAATACCCGGTCCACATGAAGTGCAGATCATCAATCGCTTTGGCAGCAAGGTATTTGCATCCGGTAATCCGTTAACCGGCTGGGACGGCACCACACAAGGTAAACCCGCACCCACCGGCAACTATAGCTATCTGATCCGCATTAAAGGAGAAGGAAAATGCGCAACTAAAAACATCACTGGGACGGTCATGCTCATCAGGTAATGCCTAATGCCCAATGCCTTATGCCTAACATAAAGGCCCACGATGGAAATCGCAGGCCTGTGCTTACCTCTGAAACCACAAAAAGAGCGTTTTTGCAGTGCAATTAGTTTTGATTGCGTTGAATAACATCAACACATGTATGGTGTTCCCTTATGTAATAAAAAAGACGTTGTTTGAAATCTGTTCAGGATTGGATCGGGCGGTGATCGATAAACATTGGATAAGCGGTGAAACGGATGAGGAAAACATTGGGTTGAAGGCCTGTATCGCTTTCCGTAGGGTATAAAAATAGTATGGAGAAACGATATATTCAAGTAATTTGATAAAATAATCAACCCTCGAAACACCAGTAAACACTGATATCTTCACTAATAATGTGAGAATCAGGCAGAAGCAATCCTGAACCCGCAAAAAAAATATTTTATGCTTTTAGAGATACACCCGCTGAATCCGCAACAAAGAAACATCAATACGGTTACTACCTGCCTTTCAGAGGGTGGGGTCATCATCTATCCTACGGATACAGTGTATGGTTTTGGTTGTGATATCTTTCATCCCAAGGCCATTGAAAAGATCTGCAGGATCAAACAGATCGATCCTGCCAAGGCAAACTTATCTTTCGTTTGCAATGATCTCAGCGACCTTTCCCAGTATGCAAAGTCTATAACCACGCCCACTTTCAGGTTCCTTAAAAGTCACATCCCCGGTCCGTTTACATTCATCCTGCCCGCGAGCAAACAAGTCCCTAAGATCCTTAAAAGCAAGAAAGACACCATCGGTCTTCGGGTACCCGACCACGTTATAACCATGGCCATCACGAAAACCCTCGGCCATCCCATCCTCAGTTCCTCACTTCCCGGGGATATGGTTGAAGAATATACCGATCCGGAGATGATCTATGAACGATTTGGCAACCAGGTAGATATCGTCATAGACGCAGGCATTGGCGGTATGGAATATTCCACCATTGTGGACCTCACTGGCAATGAGCCGGTCATCACCAGGCAAGGAAAGGGACTCCTTTCGTTTTTATAACCCTACTATTTTGAGTAGGTCAGTACAGAGGTTCCGTTCTCATTAATGGCCTCGATGGCGAAATAGTATTTCTGCTCCTTATCCATCGCCTTGAAATAATATTCATTGGCGTTATGCACCATCACACAGCCATACAGTTTATCCGGTGCAGTACCGAAGTAAATATTGTAAGCGTATGCGTTGGCTACCGGGCTCCATCGG
>JBEISY010000233.1:0-4051 GCA_040375175.1 Chitinophagaceae bacterium | reverse complement strand
TGGTTCACGGCTTTGATCCTGGACAGGGTTTCGATACCTGTGATGCCGGGCATGGTTTCATCGAGCAATACCACATCCACCAGGTTAGATTTAACGTAGTCTATGGCATCGTAACCATTGGTGAGCGTTGTAACGGCGTAGCCTTTGTTTTCGAGGAATTTGGTTTGTGACTGTAGCGATTCAATTTCGTCGTCTACCCATAAGATATTAGCTAATGACATATTGGAATTTTTAAGCGGCCCGGCTAAAGATAGGGTTTACGTTTCCTGCGTTGTACCTTTACGGACTGGCCTGTTCAAATTTAACAAATCGTGCAATGGCATTCAGGAAAATCATCAATGATCCCGTCTACGGCTATATCACTATAGATAACGCACTGATATTCGAGATCATTTCTCATCCATACTACCAGCGTTTACGGCGTATCAAGCAGATGGCGCTGGCGCACCTCGTATATCCTGGTGCGGTGCATACCCGCTTGCACCATTCCCTGGGTGCATATCATCTGATGAGCCAGGCACTGACGGAGTTGAAGGGCAAAGGGGTGGAACTCACTGTTGATGAAGAAACAGCGGCGAAGATAGCGATCCTGTTGCATGACATCGGCCATGGCCCCTTCTCTCATGCGTTGGAACATGTGCTGATTGAGAACATGCATCACGAAGAATTGTCGCTCTTACTGATGAATCGATTAAATCTCGAATTCAAAGGAGAACTCACCACCGCTATCGAGATATTCACCGATACCTATCCGAAAAAATTCCTGCACCAGTTGGTGAGTGGGCAGCTGGATGTGGACCGGATGGACTATCTCACGAGGGATAGTTTCTTTACGGGCGTGAGTGAGGGAGTGGTGGGATACGACAGGCTGATCAAGATGCTCACGGTACATAAGGGGGAGCTGATGGTGGAAGAAAAAGCGATCTATTCCATAGAAAAATTCCTGGTGGCCAGGAGGCTGATGTACTGGCAGGTGTACCTGCATAAGACGGTATTGAGTGCCGAGATGATGCTGGTGAAATTGTTGGAACGGGTCAAGGAACTGGGTGTTCGTGGGGATATGGATATGGCCGCTGATGATCCTTTGAATATGTTCCTGTTGGGGAAGACCACGGGGGATATGGAAAAAGACCTGGATCTGTTCACACAGTTGGATGATACGGACGTGGTGGCTAATATTAAAAAATGGAGCCGTCATGATGACAAGATCCTGAGACTCCTCAGTGAGGCGTTGCAGAACAGGAGACTCTTTAAGCTGAGGTTGCAGGCCACGCCTATAGAACAGGAAGAAGTGGAAGGTAGAAGGGAGAGGGCTATGTTGGCGACGGGTGTTTCGGCGGAAGATGCCAAATACCTGGTATTCACAGGGGAGGCGGTCAACAGCCTGTATAACCCCAATGACGAAGGCATTCATATTTTGTTTAAGGATGGTACCGTTCGTAATATTTCCTCGGTGGATAATGCCCTGATTCATCAAAACCTATCGCGCCCTGTGAAAAAATTCTACATTTGTTACTTAGGCGCCTGAGTGCTGCCAACCACATAACAGGAACTATGCAATTTACAGCTGCCCAAATCGCATTGCTGATCAAGGGAAATATTGAGGGGGATCCCGGAACTCTGGTGAGTAGTTTTGGTAAGATCGAGGAGGCGAAGGCTGGCCAGCTCAGCTTTCTGGCCAACCCAAAATATGAGGAATTCCTTTACATATCGGGTGCGTCAGTGATCATCGTTAACAGCAGCCTGGAGCTAAAGCAAGCCGTAACTGCTACGCTGATCAAGGTGCCGGATGCCTATTCTGCTTTTGCCCAATTGCTTACCGCCTACCAGGAAATGATTTCTCAGCAGCTGCAGGGCATCCAGGAACCGAGTTTCATTTCAAAGACAGCTAAGATCGGAGAGAATGTTTTTGTAGGGGCGTTTACTTTTATTGGGGAGAACGTAGAGATCGGCAACAATGTGAAGATCCATCCGCAAGTATATATCGGGAACAATGTGAAGATCGGAGATAATTCCATTATTCACCCGGGGGTGAAGATCTATCACCAGTGTGTGGCCGGGAAAAATGTGACGATCCATGCCGGATCGGTTATCGGGAGCGATGGGTTTGGTTTTGCGCCACAGCAGGATGGTACCTATAAAAAAATCCCCCAGATCGGGAACGTAGTGATTGGCGACGGGGTAGAAATTGGATCCAACTGTTCCATAGACCGGGCAACCATCGGGTCAACCGTTATTCATCCCGGAGCCAAGCTTGACAACCTGATCCAGATCGCCCATAATGTAGAGATCGGCAGTTTCACTGTAATAGCTGCGCAAGTTGGTGTGAGCGGAAGCACCAAGATCGGCAAGAATGCGATGATCGGCGGACAGGCTGGCATTGTAGGGCATTTGTCTATTGCCGATGGCGTCAAGATCAATGCACAGAGCGGCGTTACCAAATCGATCAAAGAAGCCAACTTCGCCGTTTCCGGCTCACCAGCACATGAATATGGCGCCATGCTCCGCGCCCAGGCGATTCAGCGCAACCTGCCCGAAATGCAAAAACGCATCGCCGAACTGGAAAGGATCGTACAAGCGCTGAAAGTAGAATCATGAGATGGAATCCTGGAATCCGGGAATCTTGGAATCCTGTAATCCAGGATTAAAGGATTCCAGGATTCCCGGATTCCAACAATGGGTTATCTTTGCTGGCTTATGGACAATAACTTTAACCCGGACAGGCAACATACCTTGTCCCAGGAAATGAGTATTTCTGGTACGGGCCTGCATACAGGCATCATGGTAGACATGACCCTGAAACCTGCAAATCCCGGTTTCGGCTTTCAGTTCCAACGTATTGACCTTCCCGGACAACCGGTGATCAAAGCAGACTGCGATCTGGTGGTGGATACATCCAGAGGCACCACCCTGGAGGAAAATGGCGCCAGAGTAAGTACAGTTGAGCATGTCCTGGCCGCGCTGGTTGGCGCTGGCATAGACAATTGCCTGATCGAGATCAACGGACCGGAGATCCCGATCATCGATGGCAGCTCGCACCCATTCATTGAGATCATAGAGGAGGCCGGTATCCTGGAACAGGAAGCGTCCAAGAGCTGGTATACCATCGACACAAATATTACCTACTACAATGAGGAAAAGCGTGTAGAGCTGGTAGCGATGCCCGCCGTGGAGTACAAAATCACCACCCTGATCGACTTTAATTCACCAGTTTTGGGCACGCAACACGCCAAGCTCACGTCTATGAAGGACTTCAAAGCTGAGATTGCACCTTGCCGCACGTTCTGTTTCCTTCACGAACTGGAAATGCTGCTGGATCACAACCTTATCAAAGGTGGCGATATCAACAACGCCATCGTGGTGGTTGACAAGCCCGTGACCAAAGAAGAAATGGCGAGGCTGGCCAGGGTTTTCAAGAAAGAAAAGATCGAGGTGAAAAGCGAGGGTTACCTCAACAACCTGGAGCTTCGTTTTCCCAATGAGCCTGCGAGGCACAAACTGTTGGATGTGGTGGGTGATCTGGCCTTGATCGGATATCCGATCAAGGCACATATCATTGCCAACAGGCCGGGTCACTATTCTAACGTGGAATTTGCCAAGAAGATCAAGCAGTACATTAAGAAGAATAAGCATGTGAAGAACATACCCGTGTATGATCCTACCATGCCGCCAGTGTATTCCACGCAGCAGATCGAAAAAAAACTGCCGCACCGCTATCCGTTCCTGCTCGTAGATAAAGTGATCGAACTTACAGATAAACATATCGTGGGGATCAAGAACGTGACCTTCAATGAGCCATTCTTCGTAGGCCACTTCCCGGGGAACCCGGTGATGCCGGGTGTTCTGCAGATCGAGGCACTGGCACAAACCGGCGGTATCCTCGCCATCAATGCGCTGCCTCCCGGCGATTATGATACCTATTTCGTGAAGATCGACAACTGCAAATTCAAGCATAAGGTGATACCAGGTGATACCATGCTCCTCAAGATGGAACTCATGGGCCCCATTCGCAGGGGGCTTTGTGAAATGCATGGTACGGTTTACGTGGGCA
>JBEISY010000079.1:0-7264 GCA_040375175.1 Chitinophagaceae bacterium | reverse complement strand
CGATGGAGGTAAGTGCGAATAGCCCAACAATGATACCGTTTTGATCTGTAGTAATGAGATGGTGTAACAGCATCACAAGAAAAACGGCGAAGGTCATCAAACCGATCAATTCCACGCTGCGCCGGTTTTTTTGTTTCAGCACCACCACATAGTCGAATACCTTATTACTTGACCGCATGGATCTCCCGTGATGTGGTGATCAGATTGCACAACTTGAACAGTATACGTGCGCCAACATTTTCGTCAAACTCGTTTGTACTTATACCCACTTCATTCAGGTCAAACCCGATGATCTCCCGGCCACTTTGCAGGATCGTTTTGAAGAGGAAGAACATCTGCTCCGTCTCAAACCCGCCCTGTACGGGCGTTCCGGTGTGCGGGCATAACTTGGGATCGAGGCCATCGATATCAAAACTGATGTACACTTTTTGGGGCAACTGGTTCACGATATCTTCTGCGATCTGCTTCCAGGTTTGCCCTTCGTATTGACGTTCTTTAATGTCTTTATCAAAATACGTCACCACCCTGTGGTTGCTGTTGCAGATGTAATCAAATTCGCCGGCACTGTAATCCCGGATGCCTACCTGTACAAGTTTGTGCACCTGGGGAATATCCCTTAAAACATTGTACATGATTGATGCATGTGAAAAGAAAAATCCCTCATAGGATTCCCGCAGGTCGCAATGGGCATCTATCTGAAGCACACCAAATTGCTCGTGTTGTTCCGCGAGTGCTTTGAGGTAGCCATAAGGTGTGGAATGATCTCCACCAACCAAACCAACCAGTTTGCCGCGTTGGATCAATTCACTGGTTTGTTCGTAGACCCACTGGTTAAGGAATGCCGAACCTTCGTTCACTTCCACCAGCGTCTTGCACATGAAACGGTTGTTATCTACCTTATCACCCTGGGAGATATAATTGATGTACAATTCTGCTTCCTTTCGGAGATAATCGCTTTTTAACAAAACCTTTTTGTCTGCCTTGCGCATATAATACCCCTGTTTCCATGCTTCGGGCATGTCCTGATCGTACAGGTCAACCTGCATAGAGGCGGTGAACAGATGGTCCGGAGCCCGGGCCGTACCTGCTCGGTAGGATACGGTCACTTCCCATGGCACGGGCAGCAACACGAGTGCCGCTTCATCCTCGGTAAAGGGGAGGCCAAAAATGTTATTGTTCAGGTTGCTGACAGCGTTGGGGTCAAACTGTGATAGATCAGCCATAGTTGAAAATGCAGTGACGAAATTACACTTTTTTCGATACACACACAGGGACTGCCGAATAGTCCATTTAGTTTTGAAGGAAAAAGCATTCTGCCCATTTTTGACCTAATTTTGCAAAAGATTCACAGGCCATGAAGAAAATACACATTGTGTTACTAGTAGTGATCGCGATTGCGATCGCAGGCTTGCTCACCCTCACCAAGGATATCACTACTTACGATTCTATTGCGTCAGCAAAGAAAAAGGAAGGCAAATACGTGCACCTGATTGCCAAGCTGGATCGTTCCAGTCCGGTGGTGTATGATCCTGTAAAGGATCCCAACTACCTGAGTTTCTTCGCGGTAGATTCACTGGGCGCCCGCGCGCAGGTGGTGTATCGAAATTCAAAACCCACTGAACTGGAACACTCAGACCGTGTTGTACTGAAGGGACAGATGAATGGGGAAGTTTTTGAATGCAAAGAGATCCTCCTGAAATGCCCCTCAAAGTATAAGGATGATCCCAATCAACAGTTCAAAGAATTCGAGAAGCCCGTTGCAACAGCTGACTCAACCAAAACCTATTAACCGGGATGCAATACGAAGGTGAACATTTACTGATTGGCCAGATCGGCCACTTCTTAGTCTTATTGTCTTTTGTGGCCTCTATCTTAGCTACCTACGCATATTTTAAGGCAGCGCAAACAGAATTATCTCCTGAAAGTGCCGGTTGGCTGAAAATGGGAAGATTGGCCTTCGGGATCCAGGTGTTTACCATCATTGCTGTATTTGTGGTACTCTACCTCATTATTTATAACCATTATTTTGAATATAAATACGCCTATCAGCACTCCAAACGGAGTCTGGATGTGCAATACCTGCTCAGTTGCTTCTGGGAAGGGCAGGAGGGTTCGTTTATGTTATGGACCTTCTGGCAGAGTGTGCTGGGCCTCGTGGTAATCCGCACAGCTAAACAATGGGAGTCCCGTGTAATGACGGTGGTGAGTTTCTCCCAGATCTTCCTGACCAGTTTCCTTATCGGCATTTATTTCTTTGATGTCCGTATTGGTACCGGTCCTTTTGTGTTGATGCGCAATGAGTTTCCCGATGCCCCTGTGTTGCAGGATCCCAACTACTTATTCAAATACCTGACAGATGGCAAGGGCCTGAACATCCTGCTGCAAAATTATTGGATGGTGATCCATCCTCCAGTGCTGTTCCTCGGTTTTGCATCGTCACTCATACCGTTTGCCTATATAGTGGCCGGACTTTGGAAAAGAGATCACCAGAGCTGGACGAAACCAGCCCTCAGCTGGTCGCTTTTCAATGGCGGTATGCTTGGTTTGGGCATCATGATGGGTGCGGCATGGGCCTATGAATCCCTCACTTTTGGTGGATATTGGGCCTGGGATCCGGTAGAGAATGCTTCGATGGTGCCCTGGATGCTGATGGTGGCGGGGATCCACACATTGTTGATCTATCGTTCCACCGGACATTCTCTGAAAGCAACCTATCTCTTCATACCTTCCGGATACCTGTTTGTGTTGTATTCTACTTTCCTCACCAGGACGGGTGTGTTAGGGGATACATCGGTACACTCTTTCACCGGCGAAGGCAGCACACTGTATTGGCACCTCATCATCATGATGTTGAGTTTCCTTGCGTTAGCTGTTGTGGCCTATTGGCGGGAAAGGAAAAACATGCCGGTGATCCGTAAAGAGGAAAGCATGAACTCCCGCGAGTTCTGGATGTTTGTGGGTTCTTTGTTGTTTTTTGTTTCTGCCGCATATATCATCATCCTTACGTCATTGCCTTTTTTCAATAAGATCTTTGGCACACAATGGGCCATCGGGCAGGATGTAGAGTATGTCTACAACCGCGTCATGATCCTGGTGGTTGTAGTGATTGGCATACTCACTGCCATTACCCAATACTTCAAATACAAGGACACCACCAAGAAATACCTTTGGTCGAATTTGTTGTTGCCAACCGTTATCACGCTGGTACTTTCTGCATTGGTGAGTTTCTTCGGTGGCTTCAATTATGATAAATATGGCGCTGGCTTCCTAGCGGCCATTCACCTGGCCATGTGGGCGGGGATCTACGCGCTGATCGCCAACGGGACCTATATCTTCAAAGTGCTGAAAGGGAATCTTAAAATGGCTGGTGCCTCCATCTCGCATCTCGGATTTGCGCTGATGGTCATCGGTATCCTCATCTCATCGTCCAAAAAAGAACTGATCTCCATTAATAATACAGGTATTGCTATTTCTGGTTTGACCGATGTAAAAGGAAAGGCAGAGAACCCCGCGGAGAACGTGACATTGATTTATGGCGTGCCAACGCCCATGGGTAAATATGTGGTAACCTATGAAGGGGATTCCAGTGTGACTAAAAATGACCGGGTCTATTTTAAGATAAATTTCAAGTCTGGCGATACAACCGCAAAGAAAGAAGAGTTCAATATTTACCCCAACGCGTTTTTGGTGAAGGGCGATGAAGGCATGAACCTGTCGTCTAACCCCGGTGCAAGGCACTATCTCACCCGCGATGTGTTTGTGTACATTACTTCTTGGTTAAATCCCAATGCCCAACCGACGGATACATCCGCATTCAGGAATACCTGGGTGAAGAAAGGGGATACCGTTTTTTATTCCAAAGGGTATGTGCTGGTGGATAATATCATCACCGCCAATAAGAATGACAATAAGGATCTTCCGGTGGTGGACAGTGCATGGTTATCTGAATTGAAGGTGATCTCTCAGGATGGCCGTAGATATGATGCCACGCCCGCTTACTTTGTCAAAGATCGCCAACCTTCTGTTAAAGTTGATACCGTTTATACCCAGAACCTGGTGTTGAACATCAATGCGGTGAAGGGTGACGAGATTGAGCTGGGTATCAGGGAATCCAATGCCGTGATGAGATATATTACGCTGAAAGCCTATGGGTTCCCGTACATAAACGTGCTTTGGGCGGGTACTATTATCATGGTGATCGGGTTTTTCCTCAGCATGTACCGGCGCCTGAAAGAAAAGTGGGGGTAGGATATCTCCCTTTGGTTTTGTAATTTCAAACCATGTTACGTGTGGGATTGCGCAGTTGGTTATTTTTCTTCCCCTTAATCCTCGCCCTTAGCACTGAGTTAAAGGGTCAATCGCGCTATGGTCCCAATGATACCATCCTGGTTCCCGTGATCGTCTACAACGGGGATACTATTCCTTACCGCGAGTTAGACATGGTTTTTATTCTGGGTGCGATGACCCCGGAGCAGAAAGAGGCGTTCAAAAAATGGACGCGTTTGCGCAATGCGGTGTACGTGACTTATCCTTATGCCTTGCAGGCCAGCTACACGATCAATGAGATCAATTTCACGCTCGGAAAAATCCACAATGATAAAGAGCGGAAAAAATATATTCAGTCGAAAGAGGCAGAGTTGAAAAAGAAATTTGCTGACCCCCTCACGCAGTTGTCCGTTTACCAGGGGCGGGTGTTGATGAAACTAATTAACCGCGAAACCAATAACAACTGTTACGAGCTCATCAAAGAATACAAAGGGGGCTTCTCGGCCCGGTTTTGGCAAATGGTGGCCTGGGTTTTCGGCAGCAACCTCAAGCAGGAATATGATCCCCGCGGAGACGATCAGGAGATGGAGCTGATTGTGAAGGAAGTAGCGCGGATGTACGGTAGATCTTAATGTGGCTCAACGCTACGCGTAGGCATAGGGCATATAGGCACTGGGCATTGCCACATTGTCAAATTGACTATCTATCTTTGCTGCATGAAACTAGACATCCTCGCAATCGGTGTACACCCGGATGATGTGGAGCTGGGTTGTTCCGGCGTATTGATCAACGAAATCAAGTTGGGTAAAAAAGCAGGTATCCTGGACCTGACACAGGGTGAACTCGGTACCCGGGGTACTATTGAAACCCGGTATGCCGAAGCCGCTGCGGCAGCGAGGATCATCGGCGTGCAGGTACGCGAGAACCTGAAGATGCGGGATGGTTTTTTTAAGAACGATGAGGAGCATCAGTTGCAGTTGATCGGTGCTATCCGGAAATACAAGCCAGACGTAGTGATCGGGAATGTACTGGACGATAGGCATCCCGATCATGGAAGGGCGGGACATATGATTGCAGACGCCTGTTTTCTGTCGGGCCTGGCTAAAATCGAAACGGTAGGCGAGGATGGAAAGGTACAGGAGAAGTGGAGGCCGAAAATGATATTGCATTATCTGCAGGACTGGTACCATGAGCCGGATATTCTGGTAGATATCAGTGATGTGTTTGAACAGCGGATGGAATCTATCAAAGCTTACACCACACAGTTTCATACGAGCCAGGCGGGAGAAGAAGGTCCCCAGACCTATATTTCCACGCCTGATTTTCTGGACGCGGTGATGGCAAGAGCCAGGATGCTTGGAAAACGGATCGGCGTGAAGTATGCGGAAGGATTTATTACCGAGAAGAAAATAGGTATAAGGAGTCTCGATGCGCTGGTACTTGTGGAGACTTAGGGTATGGGTGAGCGTTAGTGGTTATTTGGTTAATATAGTTATTTACATCGTTTATGAAAGTAAAAGTAGGATTGGTGCAAATGAGTTGCACCGCAGACAAGCAGGCAAATATTGACAAAGCCATCCAAAAGGTGCGGGAAGTTGCAGCCAGCGGGGCACAGATCGTTTGTTTGCAGGAACTGTTCACTTCACTTTACTTCTGTGATGTGGAAGACTATGAGAACTTCAAACTGGCCGAGCCGATTCCGGGTCCTACCACGGATGTATTGGCGAAATTGGCAGGAGAGCTGGGTGTGGTGATCATCGCTTCCCTTTTTGAAAAAAGGGCGCAGGGTTTGTATCATAATACTACGGCGGTGCTGGATGCGGATGGATCTTACCTGGGTAAGTATCGGAAGATGCACATTCCCGATGATCCGGCTTATTATGAGAAATTCTACTTCACGCCGGGTGATCTCGGATATAAAGTATTCAAGACAAAATTTGCCACCCTGGGCGTATTGATCTGCTGGGATCAATGGTATCCGGAAGCGGCGAGGATAACGGCATTGATGGGTGCAGAATTGCTGTTTTATCCCACAGCCATCGGCTGGGCAACCTCTCAGGACGAGGCTACCAATACAGAACAATATGGGGCATGGCAAACCATCCAGCGTAGCCATGCCGTTGCCAATGGCGTTCATGTGGTGAGTGTGAACAGGGTAGGTTTTGAGCAGGCAGGAGCCATGAAATTCTGGGGCGGATCTTTTGTGGCCAACCCAATGGGCGCCATCCTTTACCAGGCGTCACATGAACAGGAAGAGAACCATATCATTGAGCTCGACCTGAACAGGACCGATACCACCCGGACGCACTGGCCCTTCCTCAGGGATCGCAGGATCGACAGTTACCAGCCGATCACTAAACGGTATATTGACGGGGAGTAAGATGAATAAAGGGTTTAAGGTTAGGAAGTCCTGAGTATTCTTTCTAGATTAAGACACCCATTCTTAAACAAAATAATATGGATTCAACCCCGGAAGAAGCCGTTGTTGGCTCTTCACAGGAGCGCGTCTATGCTTCAAACTTTACAGCCCCTCCATCCAGATTACGTTCTTTGGATATTATGAAAGGCCTTGCCGTGCTTGGGGGCCTGTTTTTCAGCATTTTTATGTGGGCAGGTATCAGCAAAGGAATGCAGGGGCAAGTGCTGATGCAAAAGCATGGTACAACTCATGTGCTGCAGGTATTGGTCACATTTTTAGTGGAAGATAAACTACGCAGTTTGCTCATTATGGCTTTTGGTGCCAGCATGCTGCTGATGCTGGCAAGACCACATAAAGACTCTCTCTACAGTGCGCAGGAATTGGTGATCAGACGGAATTTTTTATTGTTGGTATTCGGTATCATCAACGGCGTTTTACTGCTTTGGCCGATGGATGTTTTGTATGGGATAGGCATCGTGGGTGTGATCTATTTCGCATTTACCAGAATGGACAAGCGAGGATTAATGATCCTCGCCTTTTTAACGATGCTCATCGGCAGTGGAAAAATATACTGGCACT
>JBEISY010000377.1:0-2748 GCA_040375175.1 Chitinophagaceae bacterium | reverse complement strand
TGATGCGCAGAAAGCGATGTGCCAGGATGCGATCAACCGCTGGTGGTGGCCGTCATTGATGATGTTTGGTCCTAAGGATTCAGACAGCACGCACAGCGATCAAAGCATGAAGTGGAAAGTGAAGCGTAAAACAAATGATCAGCTCCGCCAGGAATTTATAGATATGATTGCCGAACAGGTGAAGATCCTGAACATGACCCTCCCTGATCCGGACCTGAAATGGAATGAAGCCCGCGGGCACTATGATTTCGGTGAGATCAACTGGGAAGAATTCTGGAACGTGGTGAAAGGCAATGGCCCCTGCAACAAGCAAAGGCTGGAAGCCAGAAGGAAGGCCCATGCTGACGGCGCCTGGGTTCGCGAAGCCGCCGCCACCTATGCAAACAAAAAATCTGCTCAACTAAAAACCCATGCCGCATGATGCCAAGAAAATTTTATTACGGCGACATTCCTGATGCGCACGTTGCTGGTTCAAACGTAACCGCAACCAAAGCATCAAATGAAAAAGACTGGCCGCTCTGGGAAGTATTCATCCGCAGCAAACAAGGTCTGGATCATAAACATGTGGGCAGTCTGCATGCGGCTGACGCTGCGATGGCCATCGAGAACGCGAGGGATGTGTATACCCGCCGCATGGAGGGTATCAGCATCTGGGTGGTGGAAAGCAAATATGTGCATGCCTCCAATCCGGATGATGCAGGCGCATTCTATGAACCCGCGAATGATAAAGTGTACAGGCACCCTATGTTTTATGACCTGCCGGATGAATTGTCGCATATGTAAATAAATACGGCAATGTGGTAATGTGGCAGTGCGGCAATGAATAACACAATAACCTAATAACTCAATGACCCGGTGAACATGAATGTTGATTACATAATGCATCTCGCTGACAGTGCACTGATACTTGGGCATCGCAACAGCGAGTGGTGCGGGCATGGGCCGGTGCTGGAGCAGGATATTGCGATAACAAATATCTCGCTTGACCTCATCGGGCAGGCAAGAAACTTTTATCAATACGCTGCTGGGTTGCACAATGACGGCAGCACGGAAGACAGTCTTGCATACCTCCGGGACGTCAGGGAATTTCGCAATCTACTGTTGGTGGAACAACCCAATGGCGATTGGGCGCATACCATACTCCGGCAGTTCTTCATATCTAATTTTCAATATGAGTTGTACCGATGGCTTGCTGCACAGGAAGACGAGCAACTCGCAGCCATCTGCAACAAAGCCCTAAAAGAAGTGACCTATCACCTGCGCTGGAGCAGCGAGTGGGTGATCCGCCTAGGTGATGGCACAGAAGAAAGCAAACAAAGAATGCTGAGCGCCATTGATGATCTCTGGACATTTACCGGCGAGCTCTTCACACGAGCACCTTTTGAGCCCGTTGACCCCGCCATCTTTTCACAGAACTACCAGCAACGTATAACCGAAATTTTCACCGAAGCCCGTTTACCCATTCCTACAGGCGTCTATTTCCAGCAGGGCGGCAAAACGGGCTTGCATTCCGAGCACCTCGGATTCATCCTGGCTGAGATGCAGTTTATGCAACGGGCGTATCCAGGGTCCGCGTGGTAAGGGAGAAGATGAAGGGAGAAGTTGGAAGGTGGAAGTTTGAAGCACCCCCTTCCAACTTCCACCTTCCAACTTAAACCTTGAAATAATGAATGACCACATTAAAAAAATACTCTCTAACGTCCAGGACCCAGAGGTTCCCGTCCTCTCTGTCATAGACCTCGGGATTGTGCGGGATGCAGTGGAGACCGATGAGGGTATTGAAGTAGTCATCACCCCAACCTATACCGGCTGTCCGGCCATGGATGTGATTTCCGCGCAGATCAGGATGGAACTGCTGGCCCATGGATACCGCTCTGTTACGGTGAAAACCGTACTTTCACCAGCGTGGACAACAGACTGGATGACGGAAGAAGGAAAACAAAAACTGAAAGCATATGGCATTGCGCCGCCTCTGCACAGCCAGCAGGTTTGTGCAACGGAACGTTTTTCCGATGAAGTGATCCAGTGTCCACTATGCAGTTCCTTCCATACTCATCAAGTCAGCAATTTCGGATCTACTGCCTGCAAAGCACTGTACCAGTGTGATGATTGCAAAGAACCCTTCGATTATTTCAAATGTCATTGACGATATGCAACACATTCTCTTTCATACGGACCGCGGCTTAGCTACCATCACGATGAACAGGCCGGAAAGGCTGAACGCATTTAACAAGACGATGGCGCTGGAAGTGCAGGACTGCCTGGATCATTGCGCCACGGATGACAATATCCGCGCGGTCATCATCACGGGCAATGGCAAAGGCTTCTGTGCTGGCCAGGACCTTGCCGAACTGCTTGGGCCCGATGCCCCTACCATGGCGGAGATCCTGAGTGAACACTACAACCCCATCGTCACAAGAATAAGAAACCTGCCTAAACCGGTTCTTGCCGCAGTGAATGGCGTAGCCGCAGGCGCAGGAGCAAACATTGCCCTTTGTGCAGACATTGTTGTAGCCACTGCATCGGCCTCATTCATCCAGGCCTTTTCAAAGATCGGTTTGATCCCTGACAGCGGCGGCACGTTTATGCTTCCCCGCTTGATCGGCTTTCAGAAAGCATCGGCGCTGATGATACTGGGCGATAAAGTAGCCGCAAAGGATGCCGAAGAGATGGGTATGATCTATAAAACATTCAGCGATGAAAGCTTCAGGCAGGAAGCGGAGTCACTTGGTCACCAACTTGCTGCGA
>JBEISY010000291.1:0-3509 GCA_040375175.1 Chitinophagaceae bacterium | reverse complement strand
TGATCACTACTGTGCCCAACGTAAGCTTCATTGCATACACCACGTCAGGGGAGAAAGTGATCGTAAACAATCCAACCGAGATGCCTGATCCTGTGAAGATCGATCGCATCGAAGAACCGTATATCCGAGCGCAGATCATTACCAAACCGGAATACATCGGCAATATCATGACGCTTTGCCTGGGTAAACGGGGCAACCTGTTGAACCAAAGTTATCTTACCACCACCCGGGTTGAGTTGATCTTTGAAATGCCGCTGACTGAGATTGTATTTGACTTCTACGATAAGCTAAAAAGCCAGACCCGTGGTTATGCTTCGTTTGATTACCATCCCATCGGAATGCGTGAGGCCAATATTGTAAAGATGGATATCCTGCTGAATGCAGAAAAAGTGGACGCCCTTAGCGCATTGATCCATAGAGGCCGGGCAGAAGATTTTGGCCGTAAACTCTGTGAAAAACTGAAAGAACTTCTTCCCAGGCAACAATTTCAGATCGCGATCCAGGCCGCCATCGGCGCAAAGATTGTGGCGAGGGAAAATATCTCAGCATTGCGAAAAGACGTTACAGCCAAGTGTTATGGAGGCGATATCAGCCGTAAACGCAAACTGCTGGAGAAACAGAAAGAAGGTAAGAAACGGATGCGACAAATCGGATCTGTAGAAGTACCTCAGGAAGCGTTTCTTGCAGTATTGAAGCTGGATTAATTTCCGCCTTTCTTTTTCTTTGGGGCCGGCGCAGTACCACCCTTATTTCCAAATTTATCTTCCGTAAGTGGGGATGGTAAGGGAACTTCGCCATCCTTTAGCGCGAAGTTGAACACTTTGTCAATGTGCACCCATTTCCCATTCTTCCATTTGAACCCTTCATAATCTCCATCAGGGATATAAGTGTATAGCTTGTTCTTCTCGCCGTTCTCAGGAATCAGGTGATCAAAGATGATCATATCCATGTCTTGATCAAACTGAAGGCGCGCATTCCCGTCTTTTTTATACTCTATCGCAAACCTCGCTTGCGTAGGTTTTCTCAACGAATCTTCCTGGAAGCTGATGAATGGGCCACCAAACACAGGTTTGCCCTGCATGTCAAAATGCATCACTTCAATACGCTTCTTGGTACTGCGCATGCTATGTTCATCGTACCCAAGAAACGTATAATAGCTTTTTCCCTCATGCTGGGTCTTGACGATCTTGTAATAGATCGCCCCGATCCAGGCTTCAGGCCCGGTGATGGTGTCATTCTGATTCTCCACCATGAGCGTCTTATCAATCAATGGAAACAACTTTAACGATCCATCTGCTGTCTTCATTTGAATGGCACCATGCCGTCTGGCCATGGTCTCGTCTTTAACCACTTGCCAGGTAAAGATCCTGAAAGATGAGTCCGGCGCATAGAGACGTGAAACATTGAGAATGGAATCAAACGGATAGTTAAATGAGTTGGCAATTTTAAGTGCTCGCACCAGCAGGCGGGTAAAGTGACTGTCGGCCCGAAAACGATCTCCGGCTTCGCGGGCCATCACAATATTTGGGGCAATGGCCTTCAGTGAATCTTCTTTTTCTTTCAGCAGAGCAAGATTTGCTGTCTTACCTGTTTGTGCGCTGCCGCTCATCGTTCCCAATGAAAGCAGAAGAAGCAAGATGGATATTCGGATAGTGGCCATATCTGCAAATTTGCGAAAAATTATGGTCATCACGCGGGTTTTTGCAAAGCTTTAGCAAGCAGATAAAGGCTTGGGAATACGGCATCGATGGCTGGATGCGGAAGTTCCGGCATGGGTTTGGAAGATTGAATAAAAACAGTGTACATCCCTTCGGCTCGCCCAAACGCCATATCGCTAAGGGTGTTGCCTACCATGATGGATTTTGAAAAGCTGATTTGAGGGTAGTCAGCCTTCGCCTGCAACGCCATCCCAGGCTGGGGTTTACGGTTTGGATGGTCATTCTCAGTTGCCGTGCAGTAGTATACCTTGCTGATCCGGCCGCCTGCATGTTCAACGCCCTGTAACATGTATCGATGGATATCCTGCAAATCATCTTCAGTCATTAAACCTTTTCCCACTCCTTTTTGATTGGTGACAACGAATATCTCTCCAAACAGTCCTGCAAATATCGCCATGGCTTCAGGGACATGATCAAGAAAAAAGAATTCCGATGGCATTCTGATGTAATCATTGTCCTTCTCAAGGTTGACAACCCCATCCCTATCAAGGAAAAGGGTCCATGCTTTATTTGCTTGTAGTAAAATTTCAGGTAACATAGTGGATCAATTCATTTTGAGCTTTTTCCAGATCTTTCGGAACGCCTATATCAATGAAATAATTTCGGTATCGATATCCAAAAAATCGGGCCTGGGGGCAGAACGCGTTCAGGTAATCCTGTTCAAAAGAAAACCTTTCCGGCCAATAGTGCCCTGTGAAAAGTCTTTTGTTCAGATGGTAAATGCCCGCATTGATCCACCCTTTACCAGTATTCCCTTTTTCAGTAAATCCAGTAACACGATAGTCTGTTGCCAATTGGACGCTGCCATACCTTGCTGTGTCTTGCACCTCTGTTAAGGCAACAACGCATTCGGCTCCGCACATATCGAAAAAAGCCGCCATGGGGTCCAGGGATGCTGCTAAAAACGAATCCCCATTGGCTATCCAAACGGAGGGGAGGCTTGTGAACTGTAATGCGTTCAGCACTGCGCCACCGGTTCCCAGTGGCGCCTCTTCTTTACAGATCACATAGTCCAGGGGTTCTTTGTAGCTGTCCAGGTATGTTTCAATTTCTGCATGACCATGGCCAAGGCTGAAAATAAATTTTTGGATGCCCTGGCCTTGAAAATAATGGATAAGATAATAGAGGAAAGGGTGTTCGCCAATGGGTGCCAGGCATTTTGGGGTATCCCCAAGGACTGGCTTGATCCGGGTACCCAGGCCTCCGGCGAGGATAATGATCTCGGTGGACATCATTGGCGGAAAAATTCTTCTTCCGTCAGTTGACAAATGATATGGCCCAAGAGGATATGGGACTCCTGAATTCTTGGTGTGTCTGCTGAAGGAACAGGAAGCAGATAATCTGATAAGGCTTTCAAGGCGCCGCCTGTTTCACCTGTCATACCCACAGTAATGACTCCTTTGGCTCTGCCAGATCGGAATGCATTGACGATATTCACTGAATTGCCTGAGGTTGAAAAGCCGAATAAGATATCGCCTTCCTGACATACGCCTTCTACCATTCTGGCATATACTTCATCGTAACTATAGTCGTTAGCAACCGCTGTCAGGTAAGACGTGTTACAATGAAAGGCTTCTGCGGGCAGGGCCCTGCGGTTCTTGTAGAATCTCCCCGTGAACTCTGCAGCGAGGTGTTGGGCATCGGCAGCACTGCCGCCATTGCCGCAGAACCACAAACGATGGCCTTGCTGCAAAGCGTTCACCGTGATGTCTACCACATATCTGAGGGTTTTAGTGATCTCCTCATCTTGCAGAAGGCCTTGCTTAACATCGATGGAGGCCCGGATCAGCG
>JBEISY010000225.1:0-4105 GCA_040375175.1 Chitinophagaceae bacterium | reverse complement strand
GCCTTTACACTGCGCTCCATATCGGTTACCTCTTCAGGACGCTCATCAATCAAAACGATCATCAGGTAACATTCTGGGTGGTTGGCAGCAATGGCATTGGCCACTTCTTTCAACAGAACTGTTTTACCAACTTTCGGTTGCGCCACAATCAATCCACGCTGTCCTTTACCAATGGGTGAGAACAGGTCCATCATCCTGGTTGAGTAGATATTCTGAGCGGTAGAAAGAGTCATTTTTTCATATGGGAACAGTGGTGTCAGATAGTCGAACGGAACCCGGTCCCTGATTTCTTCAGGAAGTCTGCCGTTGATGGTATCAACCTTCAGCAGCGCGAAATATTTCTCTCCTTCTTTAGGTGGTCTTACGGATCCTAAAACGGTATCGCCTGTCTTCAGGCCAAAGAGTTTGATTTGCGAGGGGGATACATAGATATCATCTGGTGATGATAAGTAATTATAGTCTGAGCTTCTCAGGAATCCATATCCATCGGGCATCATTTCAAGAACACCCTCGGAGAGGATGATGCCATCGAACTCAACATTGAAAGTTTCTTTCACGGGTTCTTTCTCACGGTTCCGCAGACTGAACTGTTTGGTTGGTGCACCTTCATTTTCTAAAGGAGAAGCTTCCGCTGTGGCGGCCTCTTCATTCAGCACAGAATCTTTTACGTCAATGTCAGACTGGTCGTCATTATCTACGAGGTCCGGTATTTCCTGTTGAGTTTCTGCTTTCTTTTTGATGGTTTTCTTTTCCGGCTTGCGGGCTGCTGCCGGCGCCTCTTCCTGAACGGTTTCTGCTTTTTTCTTCACACGTGGCTTTTCAGTCACGGCAGGCGTTTCGCTTTCCACGATCGCCTCTTCGGTAGAGTTAGAAGTACTGGTTTTTACGATGCGCTTCTTCTTTGGTTTTTCGTCTTTCGATTTGTCCATGTTTTCGCTGTTCAATATAGCCTGTTTGTCCAGGATCTTATAGATGATTTCCTGTTTGCTTGATTTTTTAGGGTTTGGGATTTTGAGCTGTTCCGCAATGTCCAGAAGCTCGGGAACGAGCATGTCGTTCAGTTGTAGAATGTCGTACATACAATCAGTTGAATAGATTTGGCATGTTCAGGGTATTGCCAAGAATTGAGGTGAAAATTTGGGTTAGATTCGAACGAGTTGGTTATAACTGACGAGCGCTACGGGGATATGGGTGAGGTTCGGTCAGCTAGGTATCCGGTGCAAGGATAGTGATTATTTACAGAAATCCCAAATAACGTCCGGTTTTATACCCCTTTTACTGCCAAAACGGGCAAAAAAGGCTGTTCATATCCATTATCTTTGCGCCATGTTTAATCAGCGATCTAAGATCAAAACATTGTTAGAGGGCGAAGCCTCCGGTCAGGAGGTGATTGTGATGGGTTGGGTTAGAACATTCAGGAACAACCAGTTCATTGCTTTGAACGATGGGTCTACCAATACGAATTTGCAAGTGATGGTGGAGTTGGGCAGCCTTGATGAGGCCTTGCTGAAGCGGATCACCACCAGTGCCGCCCTGAAAGTGCAGGGAGCCCTCGTCCCCTCCCTGGGTAAGGGCCAGAAAATGGAGCTCAAAGCCTCGTCTATCGAGATTTTGGGTGATTCCGACGCAGAGAAGTATCCCCTGCAACCGAAAAAACACACCCTGGAGTTCTTGCGGGAGATCGCCCACCTGCGGTTCCGGACCAATACGTTTGGGTCCGTGTTCAGGGTGCGCCACGCATTGGCTTTTGCTATTCATGAGTTCTTTAATAAGAAGGGGTTTGTTTATATCCATACCCCCATCGTCACCGGTAGTGATGCCGAGGGCGCGGGTGAGATGTTCAGGGTTACTACCCTTCCGTTTGACAACCCGCCTCGCAACGAGGATGGTTCCATCAATTTCAAAGAAGATTTTTTCGGAAAGTCTACCAACCTAACCGTCAGCGGCCAGCTGGAGGGTGAACTTGCGGCTACCGCCTTTGGGGAGATCTACACTTTCGGACCAACCTTCCGCGCAGAGAATTCCAATACCTCCAGGCATCTGGCGGAGTTTTGGATGATCGAGCCGGAGATGGCCTTCTATGATATTGAGGACAATATGAACCTGGCGGAAGAGTTCATCAAGTATCTCATTGCCTATGTGATGAAGAACAACCGTGAGGACCTGGACTTCCTGGCGCAACGGTTATTGGAAGAAGAGAAGCAACTGCCGCAGGACAAGCGCAGCGAGATGGGACTGATTGAGAAATTGGAGTTTGTGGTCAACAATGATTTTGAACGCATCACCTATACGGAAGCCATCGATATCCTTCTTCAGTCTTCGCATTACAAGAAGAAGAAGTTTCAGTACGATGTGTCATGGGGAATCGACATGCAGAGTGAGCATGAGCGCTACCTCGTGGAGAAACATTTTAAGAAACCGGTGATCGTTCGCAACTATCCTAAAGATATCAAGGCCTTTTACATGCGGTTGAATGAAGACGGAAAAACTGTTGCCGCAATGGATGTTCTTGCACCCGGCATTGGTGAGATCGTTGGTGGTTCACAAAGGGAAGAGCGCTTGTCTAATCTTGAAGCGCGTATGAATGATATGCATATCCCTGCCGATGAATTATGGTGGTACCTTGATACCCGCAGGTTTGGAACGGTACCGCATGCTGGTTTTGGTTTGGGGTTTGAGCGCATGGTGCAGTTTGTTACCGGCATGGGCAACATCCGCGATGTGATTCCTTTTCCGAGGACGCCAAAAACCGCGGAGTTTTAGGCCTCTTCTTAAGTAGCTAATAGCTATTTATGTAACGCTACTATCGGTAAGTGACTATGCAGCACCAGTTCACTGCTATGGCTTTTCCTGAAAATGTTTTCCCAGAAGCCATGTTTTTTTGGAACGGTCAACAATAGATCAATGTGGTTGGCGTCTGCAAATGCATTGATGCCTTCTTCCACAAACTTGCTGTTGATATAGTTATAATGAGGGTTTAGGTGTGCCAGCATCTCGCTTATTTCCGTTAGTTCCGCAGTCAGGTCTCCCGTGAAATGTTTTTCCTTGTAGTCTACATTCAGGATATGGAATGAGGCGTTGAATGTTTTTACAAGTGCTTCTATTTCCTCTACAGGGATGGTGTCTTTGACTTGATTAAAATCGCATGCGAAACCTATTTTTTTGATCGGCTTGTATGTGGCACCAGGCGGAACGATGAGCACCGGGGTGTCTAATCTTTTGATGGCCGCAAGCGTACTTGAGCCAATGATCATTCTTTCAATTGGACCCGCTCCTTTTGTTCCCATGACCACAGCAAAGGGCCGATAGTTGTTACACAGGGTTGCCAGTTCTTCCACCACATCGCCTAATACATTATGGGCTTCGATGTGAACCTGATGTGAGGTGATGTGTTCCACGGCATTTTTCAATTCATGAAGTTTTGCCTCACTTTCTTTTTGCAACTCTTCAAGGCTGATGGTTACCACCGGCACCTCGCTGAATGTTACCGGTATTTGGTATGAGTGAAATAGAATGATTTTTGCGGATAGGTCTTTAGCCAATGCAAGGGCATAGTGTAGTGCGTTGAGTGCAACGGGCGAGAAATCAGTTGGAACAATAATTGTTTTCATGATGATCTATTTTATTTCCAGAAAAGATCTATCCTTCGCTTGACGTTTTCCTGGACGTTCAGGTAGAATAGATTGTAATCACCTACATGATAGTTCTTGGTTTTGTACAGGAAGCCGCCGAGGAATTTTGGTCTGGTGATCCAAAGCACATTGTTGTGGATCTGTGCGTCATTGGGTTTTCGTATGATGGAATTGAATTTATATAAAATTGCACCTCGATGAAGTTGTTTTGAAGCCAGTGTACTGTCTGTGGTCCAGGTCAGGGGATTCACCACTACGGCATTTGCATCTGTGGTGTATCCCGTAGATTCCACACCACGGCGGTAGGTTCTCCAACTAACAAAGCAACCGGTTTGATTAGAGTCTTTACATACCGGGATGTTCTTGAACTCGTCTGGCGCCACGGCTATGCCTACGAGATAAGCGGCTACCAATCTGTTTTTGAGATTGCTGTTGTCAATGTATTCTTTAATCAGTCGTTTGGCATGTGTGGT
>JBEISY010000208.1:0-4344 GCA_040375175.1 Chitinophagaceae bacterium | reverse complement strand
CCTGGCGGGCTTCGCTCTTGCGGTCGACGATCTTAAAAACACGGGCGCGGCCGCCGCTGCCGCTACAGCGCGGGCAGGCCCCACGAATTTTCAGAGCTGCTGAAGGAACTGAAAGTTGGCGACAGCCTCGTGACTTTCCAGATCTATGACACCATGAAGTCCCTGAACCCCATGCAGGCTCCAAGCTTCATGAAGAAAGGTGAAAAGATCAAGACCACATTGAAAGTTCTCGGCGCATTCAAAAGCCGTGATTCTGTGATGGTAGACTACCAGAATGAAGTCAATAAGTTCAAGAGCAGGGAACTCACTGTTCTCAAAAAATATATTGACGGCAAAGGAATTAAAGCTGAGCTGGTGAATGATGTGTATGTAGAAGTAACAGATAAAGGAGCAGGTGTACCTGTGATTCCTGGAAAAGAAGTTTCCATCAAGTACACTGGTTATAACCTTGAAGGCAAGTTCTTTGATTCTAATATGGACAGCACCAAGCAGACTATGAAGCATGACCTTAGCCCATATCCTTTCATTGCAGGACAAACAGGTGCAATCCAGGGTATCCTGGTTGGCGTGTTGAACTTCAATAAAGGTGGCAAAGGAAGGTTGTTCATCCCATCTGCCCTTGCATATGGTCCCGCTGGTTCACCACCTGCGATTCAGCCCAATGAGAACCTGATCTTCGATATTGAGATCGTTGACGTGAAGGATGCGCAGATGCCACAACAGATGCCGATGCCTGGACAACAATAAGGAACAGACCTCTTTCTGAGAAAATAGCTATTAGCTAATTGCTAATAGCTATTTTTTATTTCTTCTGTCAGGATCACCGCCTCCCTGGCCTCTTTGACATCATGTACCCTGAGGATACTTGCACCTTGCATCAGCGCTACGGTATTTAACACCGTAGTTCCATTGAGTGCATGGGCCGCATCGGTTTGTAAGAGCTTATAAATCGTAGATTTTCTGGATAGTCCAACCAGTATGGGAACCCCAAGCATTTTAAAAGCACCTAACGATTTCAACAGCAAAAGGTTATGGGTACTGTTTTTTGCAAATCCAAATCCGGGATCAGCGATGACATCTTTGATCCCGGACTGCTTGCACAGCTCAATCCGCTGTATAAAGTAATCCAGAACTTCAGTAACCACATCGTTATATGTTGCCGCCAGCTTCATGGTTTGCGGAGTTCCTTTCATATGCATCAGGACATAGGGCACTTGGAGGCTCGCTACAGTAGGGATCATCATCGGATCTAATGTCCCGCCGCTAATATCATTTACGAGATCGGCACCCGCTGCAACGGCTTCCCTGGCTACGGAATGATGAAAAGTATCAATAGAAAGCAGTACGTCCGGGAATGCTGCGCGAAGGGCCTTTATCGCTTGGATCACACGCGCCGCTTCGGTTTGGTCATCCAGATACGTACTATCCGGCCGGGTACTCTGGCCTCCGATGTCAAGGATACCTGCCCCAGCTTCAATCATAGCGCCCGCCCTTTCAACAACCTCATCGATACCAATCCGGCTACCGGCAAAAAAGGAGTCTGGAGTGATATTCAGGATGCCCATCACCATGGGTTTATCCACAACAACAAGCCGGCCCCGGCAATTCCAGGTGGCAATCGCGCGCTTTGTACTATTTTTGAAGCTATCCATCGTAATACATGCAAAATACAATAAACACGGAAAGGCAATACGAAGAAGCGGTGAAGAAATGCCGGGATATCTTTTTAAAAAAGACAAGAGACTATGGCACTTCCTGGAGAGTGCTGCGAATCATCTCGGTAACGGACCAGATCTTTATCAAAGCACAAAGGATCAGAACCATCCAGGAGAAAAAGGTGCAAAGGATAGGGGATGATATTGCCTCTGAATTCATGGGTATTGTAAACTATGGGATCATCGGCCTGATCCAGCTTGACCTGCAGGCAGAGATGGAGGATATGGATCCAGGAGAAGTGGAACATCTATACCAGCAGAAATATGAGTTCACCAAAAAACTGATGCTGGATAAAAATCATGACTACGGAGAGGCTTGGAGAGACATGAGCCAGGAGAGTTTTGTGGATCTCATTCTCATGAAGCTGCAACGCATCAGGCAGATCCTCCAGAACGATGGAAAAACGCTGATCAGCGAGGGGATCGATGCTAATTTCACAGACATCATTAATTACGCAGTTTTCGCCCTCATTCTGATGGACGAAGGAAAACATTAATATGAAAGGATTGCTGACGATTATCCGGTATGTGGTTGGAGTATTGTTTATTTTTTCAGGTCTTGTCAAGGCCAATGACCCTATGGGCCTCAGCTACAAAATGCAGGAGTTTTTTGAGGTCTGGGGGATTCATTTTCTGAACGATTATAGCCTTGCAATGTCAGTGCTGATGATCGCCTTTGAGATCATCGCAGGTGTTGCGGTGATCATTGGCTGGCGGTTTAGGCTGTTCAGTTGGTTACTGTTGTTGCTCATCATCTTCTTCACCTTCCTTACGGCATACGCTGTATTTTCCGGCAAGATCAGGGAGTGTGGATGTTTTGGTGATTGCTTTAAGCTGCAGGCGATGGAATCATTCATAAAGGATCTCATCCTTACCGTGCTGATTGTTTTCCTTTTCACCCAGCGAAACAAGATCGCGTCACAGGTATCACAAAGGGCAGGTTGGGTGATCATGATCCTCACAACTGTTTTTTCATTTGGACTGCAGGTCTGGGTGTTGAAGCACCTGCCGTTGGTGGATTGCCTCCCTTATAAAATCGGTGCAAATATCCTGGAGAAAAGAAAAATTCCCGCCGGCGCCATCCCTGATAGTACGGTCATCAACTTCGTTTATTCAAAAGCTGGCAAGGAAGTGGAATTTGATGCCGATCATTTCCCCGAGGATTTTTCCGATACCGCCTACACATTTGTAAAGCGTTATGATAAACTCATCCGTAAAGGAAACGCCGAGCCACCGATCAAGGATTTTGTGCTGATCAACGAACAGGAAACAGACAGTACTGAGGCAATCCTGAGCAAGCCTGGTCCATTGTTGATCTTGTTCGTGAAAAACTGGCAACCTGGTTGGAAGGGAGAAGTGGAAAGGTTGAAGGTGGAAGCGGAGAAAAAAGCAATCTCTTTTATTATTGCTTCTTCATCTGCGAATGATGTGCGTGCTGATGTGACGGTGCCGGTCATGAAGTCCGATTTTGTGGCCATTAAAACCGCAGCAAGGGTTGATCCAACTTTGTATTTCCTGCGTGATGGAACCATTGTGGGCAAATGGGCCATGGCAGATTTGGACAAGGCGCTGTCATCCATCCATAAACCATGAACATCTTCCACTACATCACCCGCAAACTGATCTACGGCATACTGGTGATGCTGGGCGTGGTAGTGGTGGTATTTTTTCTTTTTCAGGGCTTTGGAGACCCGGCCCGGCTGGTGTTGGGACAAACGGGCGACAAAGCCACACTGGATAATATTCGAAAAGAGCTTTACCTGGACCAGCCCAAGGGCAAACAGTTCTTGTATTATCTGCGGGATATCTCTCCACTATCTGTACATAAAGCTGAAGAAATTCAGGCCAAACAACTCAAAGGCATTTTCATTGGCGGGGAACAAAAACTTGCCATTAAGCTGCCATACCTGAGGCGTTCTTACCAAAGTAAAAGAGATGTGCTGGACATTCTGACTGACGCATTGCCGGGCACATTATTACTGGCTTTTGCAGCCATGTTGTTTGCAACGATCCTCGGCATTTTACTGGGGATGCTTGCTGCTGTGAAAAAAGGAACCTGGATGGATAGCTCAGCAATATTTGCTTCCGTGCTGGGCATTTCAGCACCCTCATTTTTTATGGGCATCCTGATTGCATGGATATTTGGTTTTGTTTGGAGCGATGTCACCGGACTGCATATGACGGGAAGTCTGTATGATACAGATCCTTTTCTCGGCCCCCAACTTCAATTACAAAATCTGGTTCTTCCCGCCATCACTTTAGGCATACGTCCTTTAGCCATCATTACCCAGTTGACACGTAGTTCCATGCTGGAGGTACTGGGGCAGGACTATATCAGAACGGCCTATGCCAAAGGGTTAGGCAAGTGGCGCGTAGTGTTTGGTCATGGTTTACGAAATGCCGTGAATCCCGTGATCACCGCTATTACAGGATGGTTTGCAGAACTGCTGGCCGGTGCTTTTTTTATAGAGTTCATTTTTGGATGGAAAGGCATTGGTAAAATCACCGTTGATGCCCTGGAGAAACTGGACTATCCGGTTGTTATGGGGTCCGTTTTGCTCACTGCTTCCATTTTTGTGCTGATCAATATACTCGCAGATCTTGCGTATGCGGTTATTGATCCCCGGAT
>JBEISY010000098.1:0-6443 GCA_040375175.1 Chitinophagaceae bacterium | reverse complement strand
GCCCGATGGATTTGCCTGGAAAAAAGAGAGTTAGTTCACAGGTCGCACACTGCACACTGCAAACTGCAAACTGCGAACTGCGAACTGCGAACTAATGTTCTATTTGCGTAATACCGAGTGGGTTTCCATCTTTCAATTCTTCTGGCAACAAAGTATTGGGGAAATTTTGAAAACTCAGCGGGCGTACAAAGCGTTTGATGGCGTCTGGCCCAACGGATCCGAAACGAGCATCCGTTGTGGCTGGGAACGGACCGCCGTGCTGCATGCTCCAACATACTTCCACGCCTGTAGGCACACCATTCATGATGATTCTTCCGCAAAGCAAACTGATTTGCTCCACGAGACGATGATGCTGTGTCATATCTTCTTCAGTGGCCATGAGGCTGCAGGTGAGTTGACCTTCCAACTCAGCAGCAACATCCTGCATTTCCTGCATATTTCGGCATCGGATCACAATAGAGTAGGGGCCAAACACTTCCTGGTGCAGTACCGGATTGTTGAGGAAGGCTTCACCGGTTGCAGAGGCAATAGTAGGTACGCCATCCAGCTCTGAGGATACCGCTACGATTGAAACCGAAACAAGATCAACATCGGCCTGTGAAAGCGCGTGTTCCTTCTTTTCTTTATAAGCTTTGGTGATTCCTGCGTGCAACATTTTCGCTGGTGCGATGTTGGCGATCTTCAATCCCAATTGTTCAATGAACTGTTGAAGATGTGGACCATCCAAGCCAATGACCAAACCAGGATTGGTGCAAAATTGTCCCACGCCAAGGGTGACGGATCCTGCCAGCTGCTCGGCGAGGATGTCTGCACTTTGCGAAAGTTTTTGCGGCAGGAGGAACACCGGATTCACACTTCCCATCTCCGCAAATACAGGGATCGGTTCCCTTCGCTCCTGGGCCCAATCATACAGCTGTTTACCGCCAAGAAACGATCCTGTGAATCCAACTGCTTTTGTTTTTTCATGCATTACCAAACCTTTCCCTACAGCAAAAGACAAACCATGAACGTGTTGGAATACGCCTTCAGGAAGACCAGATTCACTGACCGCTTCTGCGATCAACGCCGCTACGGCATCTGAGGTATCCGGATGCGCCGGATGGGCCTTCACCACAACGGGGCAGCCCGCTGCAAGTGCAGTGGCCGTATCACCTCCGGCCGTTGAATAGGCGAAAGGGAAATTAGATGCGCCAAAGACCACTACCGGACCAAGACCAATATTCATTTTACGTATGTCTGGTCTTGGCGGCGTGCGTTCAGGCAAAGCCCTGTCAATCCTTGCATCCAGGAAATGTCCTTGTTCACAAGCTTCCGCATAACTGTTCAATTGGAATACCGTCCTCGCCCGCTCATTTTTCAGGCGCGCTTCAGGCAGATTGGTTTCCCGCATGGCTGTCTGGATCAGTGCATCCCCGCTGTTTTCCAGTTTGGCAGCGAGGCGCTTCATCAGTGCCGCCCTGTCTTTGACTGAGACATTCCGGTATTGAAGAAATGCAGCCCATGATTTTTCCATAACCTGGTGTATACCTTCCTGTGTAATTTCTTGTTGCATAACTATTTTTTTTCCGGTGAAGGGGTCTGAAGGGTGATTTTTCCTGACATGAAATCACCTGCTTTCTTTGAGTTTCCCGTTCTGGGTTCAAACCACCAAAGGGTAACCTCACAGTTAGGGATAAACGATGTGTTGATGGTGACTGGTTTACCAAAAGGGATATTGATCATTCCGTATTTGCCTTCCGGATCGAGTTTGCGGAAAGGAACCAATCCATACCGGTTGGGCTTTTTAAGCCCGTCAAATGCTGCGAGCACTGCCGCCTGGATGAGGTTGAATCCTTTTAAGTGACGGTTAAGAAGATAGTTGGCGATTTCTTCTTTGGTGAGCCGGCAACCCAACGCAATGAACATCCCTAATCTAATCATGGGCCGATGAATTATACGGGCGGTCCTACAACTTTGGTCTGTTGGCCAAGCCCCGGTTAATGATTCCCATCACTTCCTCCCTCTCCTTACCTTCCAGTGCAAGCCTTGGTGCGCGCACATGCTCAGAGCCAATGCCTGTGGCCGTGGCTGCAAGTTTGATGTATTGAACAAGCTTGGGATGAATATCGAGTTCCAGTAATGGCATGAACCAACGGTAGATAGCGGCTGCTTCTTCCAGTTTGCCAGCCTTCACGAGGCGATATATGGTTACGGTTTCTTTGGGGAAGGCATCTACCAGACAGGCCACCCAGCCATCTGCACCAAGGCAGAGTTCTTCCATGGCGAGTGTGTCAACACCACATAAGAGTTTAAAACGTTTCCCAAAACGATTGATCATCCGGGTTACGTTTGTTACATCCCGCGTAGATTCTTTCACAGCAGTAATATTTGGCGATGCCGTGAGGTCCTCAAACATGTCAAGCGTCACTTCAATTTTGTAATCCACGGGATTGTTATAGATCATGATCGGCAGGGCCGTTGATTTGGCGATCGTGGTAAAGTAGTTCACTGTTTCACGATGATCTGATTTGTAGCGCATTGGCGGAAGAAGCATGAGTCCATCGGCTCCCCATTTCTCGGCCAGTTCAGCCTGACGAAGGGCTTCCCTGGTTGCGCCTTCAGCAATATTCAACACCACAGGAACGCGCCCGGCCGCAGTGGCAATGGCAAACTTAACGAGTTGTTCTTTTTCTTCAGTGGTCAGCACGCTTGATTCGCCAAGGGTTCCACCCAGTACGATGCCATCAACGCCGGCATCAAGCTGTGCCTCCAGGTTTTTGGCAAACAAAGAAAGATCCAGTTCATCAGCAGCGGTAAACGGAGTTAACAGAGCAGGAAAAACGCCTTTCCATTCAAATGGTCTCATGTCAGAAGGTTTGTTGATTAGGGGCAATAAAGTTAAGTTACAAAGGCATTTGGGCCAGATATTTATCCCGGCAAAGGAAAACTTCATTATAATCATCCAAGTAATATGCGCAAACCCATTCTGACTGCCTTGGCTTCCGTTTGGCTGGCGGCCTTTTCACAGGACCATAACGCTAATCTGGATGAAGCCACAGCAGCCATCGTCCGCGAATTGCAGTCTGGCCAAAACCAGCAAGTTATGGTGCACACAGACAAACCGCACTATAAAATGGGAAACACCATTTATTTCCGGGTCTATCTTTTCAACGCCATCACGCACCAGCCATTGAAGTCTGCAAGAATCCATGCAGACCTTTTTGATCCTTCAGATTCACTGGTAGCTTCTCTACTCTTGAACAGTGCAAGTTTCGAAATGGACGGTGGGCTCAAAACATCTTCCAAATGGAAGGAAGGTGCCTATATCCTGAAAGTATACACGGAAGAGATGATGGTCTCTCCACAGCTGAGTCAGCCTCTTGAACAAGCTTTGTTTTTATTCGGCACATCAGGTGATGCCGTTGCACGTGTTCCATTGCCTTCATTAAGGCCGGGTTTCGGCTTTTATCCTGAAGGGGGCAACCTGATCAATGGTGTCGACAATACCCTTGCTTTCCGAGCCGTAGATGAAAAAGGTGTTCCGTTGAACGTGAGCGGTTATTTAAAGGACGATGCAGGAAAGGTTGTAGAGACGTTCAAAACGGCAACTCCCGGGTTTGGAAGGTTTAGTTTCATGCCTTCTAAAAATAGAAGTTACCATGCGGTGCTGATCATGCCTGATAAAACAGAACGAAGTTTTCCTCTCGATGTATCTACTCCGGGTGCATGGCAGATCAGTATGGTGCGTACTACCGCAGATGCTATGGTCTTCCGTGTGGCGCAAGGAGACTCCTTGTATCCACTCAGGCCCGCCAGCTATGTAGCAGCCATCAGTAATGGTAAAGTTGTTTTTGCCAGCATTGGTTCAGGACTGTATGAAATCAGTATTCCGAAAAATGGTTTTCCGGAAGGACCAGCGGATGTGCTGTTGTTTAACGAAAACAAGCAGATCGTCAGCAGAAGGCAGGTGTACATTCACCATGGATCCCACCAGTTGACCGTTACACCGGATAAAACCGAATTTGCTTCCCGTCAATTGATCAATATTGACCTGGACCTGAAGGATGCAAAGGGACAACCCATGCAGGGTATCTTCAGTGTTTCGGTTACAGATGACCGTTATGTAGGATCGGGTCTTTCTTTTTCACGTAATGCATGGATGGACCTGACTGAACCTGTGGTGGTGACTCCAGGCAGGTATGAACCCATTCAGGATTCCGTGATGTGGATCGAGGGTGTGGGAAAGCTTGACAATGGCCGGATTGCAGGGGGTTACGTAGCAAATCTTATGTACACCGCGGATAATTTGTTGTTGACAGATACCCTGGGATCGGGCGGTGAATTTCGTTTCAGGGTTCCTGAGTTTTACGAAGGCAAAACATTTACGGTACAGGCTACTGACGGCAAAGGTGCCATCTCGCCCGTTACCCTGTATACCTTGCCACAGTGGAAGCAATGGACATCTCCTGCAAGACAATGGATGGTAGATTCATCGGCAAAAATTTCAGCATACAGACGCGCCGATGCGGATAGTTTTTTGATTGGGTCAACCATGATGTTGATCAAGAATTCCCTGGATAATCCGGTCAAAGGGAAGAAGCAAGCGCAGGCCGATGTGGCCAACCGAAACTCCAGAATGGTTACCGGGGAGCAGTTAGACAAACTGGGACTTGGCACAACCTCGCAGGCCGTGTTAATGCTGCCAGGGGTAACCACCAGCGGGGGCAGGATCACCATCCGGGGAGGCACACCCAGTATAGGCCCTGGTGGAAGTGTTGAGCCCTTGGTGATCACAGACGGCGTTCCTGTTACCAATACCGAAGTGGCCATATACCTGAACTCGATCCCGCCTCAGCTCATAGAGTCTATCGAAGTAATGACCGGTGGAGAGGCTGCACAGTTTGGATCGAGGGGATTTAACGGTGTGATCCTGGTAAAGACCGTCAAGCAAATGAGGGACCTTCCATTTGACCCTAAAACTGGATTCAGATATATCATGCCCCAGGGCTACCACAAAGCACCGGAGTTTTATATGCCCCGGTATGATGAACCCGCAGTGAGAAGCCTGAACTACACGGACAACCGATCAACCATTTTTTGGTCGGGTGAAGTAGTAACGGACAAAACGGGTAAAGCCCGCGTGAAGTTTTATGCAGCCGACCGGCCTGAAACCTATACCATTCATGTAAAAGGAATGAGTGCAAAGGGGGATTTGCTGGAGAAAATCATAACCATCGGAAAAAAGTAAAATAAGCTTCCGCTATCTTTATGCCCGTCAAGGATTACGTGAACATGACTGAAACAGCAGGAAAGGCTATACCAAGACCAGATGAATGGCACCTTGTAGAGCGTTTGAAAAAAGGCGATGCAGCTGCCTTCAAACTCATCGTGGAAAGCCGTAAGGACCTGGTCTACAATACGGCCATTGGTCTGCTCCAGAATGCAGAGGATGCAGAAGATATTACCCAGGAAGTCTTTGTAAAAGTTTTTGAGTCTATCCACCAGTTCAAGGGTGAGTCAGCCTTTTCTACCTGGCTGTACAAAATTGCCATTACCAAATCGTTAGAACTGATCAGGAGCCGTAAACGGAAGAAGCGGTTTGCATTTGTCACCAGCTTGTTTGGTGAGAACAACGAGCCCCGGTACGAGCCCGTAGATTTCGTGCATCCAGGCGTGCAGTTGGATAACCGGGAAAGAGCCGCCAAACTGTTTCATGCGATTTCTCAACTAGTTGATAATCAGAGAATTGCATTTACGTTGCACAAGATCGAAGGCGTTACTTACCAGGAAATTGCAGAAATTATGGGTGTAACCGTATCGGCAGTGGAGTCATTGATCCACCGGGCCAAGGGCAATTTGCGGAAAACATTAGAAGACTACTATAAAAATCAAGCGTAACCACAATTTTTATAATTTACCAGCATCAAATAAAGCACATGAAAAGCAGGGAACACATACAGAAAGAAGTGGATCTAACCTTGGAGAGCCTGGAAGGCTTAAAAAGGGCGGAAACCATGCCTTTTTTCTACACGCGCCTGATGGCCCGCCTTGAACAGCCTGAGGTAGCCGTCTGGAACAGATGGATGGTATGGCTGGCAAAACCAGCAGTTTCTCTGGGTATATTGCTTTTGTTCCTGATGCTGAACGGGTATCTGTTGATGAATAAGTATCAACAGGAAGACGAGCAGGTGACTCCAGGAACGGAATATGTTGCGCAACAAATTTCTTATTTCGATAATGGTACGCCATGAAAGCCTTGACATTAAATAAATGGGTACTGCTGCTCGTGATCTTCCTCGTGCTGTCTAATCTTGCACTCGTGTTCTTTGCTTTTTCGAATTCTGTACCGAAGAAGAATCATCAGGAAGACTGGCTGAAGAAAGAGCTGGGTTTGTCCGATGAGCAGTCCAGGCAATTTAAAGAGAAGAAAGAAGCCTTCATGACCACCATGAAACCCAGATGGG
>JBEISY010000245.1:0-4027 GCA_040375175.1 Chitinophagaceae bacterium | reverse complement strand
CGATGGTATTGGCCCGGTCCCGGAAATAATCCGCCTCCATTTGTCTGTTACGGATCCGCGCATATTCCTCAAAAGTCAGTGCAGTGGGTTTGCGGTAGTATTTGTTGCCGATCTTTTCGTAGATGTAGTACATCTTCGTTTCCGGATCATACACTACTGAATCACGAATATTGGAAGGGTCCTTGAGGTTGAAAGGGTTTCTGCTGGAGTAGGTGTATTTATCGCCCCGGCGGTCCTGGATGGGGAACCTTAGCGAGTCGTTACCCGTCACTGCGGTATCTGCCGGATTGATCAGTACCTTACCCGTGCTGTCGGGCACGCGTTTGCTGCTATCACCGGGTTGCTGGGCATGCACGGAAAGGCTGCCTGCGCAAACAGTGAAGAAAACAAAACAAGTAAGAAACAAAAATACTGACCTTGTCGGCAATGTCCTTTTTGTTGGTAGCGTAGAGTTGACTCAAATAGACTGTAAGGCTTTTTTGATCAGTTGTTCAAGATTATAATTGCTATTGCCGCTTAGCGCTTTTTTAATGGCTCCTTCAGCAGCAGGTTTTGGTATGCCCAGGGCTTGCAAGGCATTTAACGCATCCTGCTCTAAAGTATTGTATATGAGGCCGGAATTAACATTTTGGCTATCCAACTTACCCAGTTTATCCTTCAACTCCAAAACAATTCTTTCGGCCGTTTTTTTACCGATGCCTTTGATCCCTTCCAGCAGCTTGGTATTACCCATCAGGATGGCCTGCTGGATCTCCTCCGGCTTCATGGAAGACAACATCATTCTGGCCGTTGCTGCACCCACCCCACTGATGGAGATCAATTTCACGAACATCGTTTTTTCATCCTGGTCAAAAAAACCATAGAGGGTGTGTCCATCTTCCTTGATCTGGAGAAAGGTGTACAGCATTCCCTTTTCCAGTCCGCTGATTTTCCCATAGGTGTGAAGGGAAATATTCACTTCATAGCCCACGCCCTGGACGTCAACATGAACCATAGCAGGCGATTTGTAGGCGAAGTTACCCTTCAGGTAGGCGATCATGGATGCGAAAGTACGGCCAGAAAATGAAAATTGCCGTTCCACATGCGTAAACAACGATCAATTATAAAAATATTAGTTTTGAGGCCGTTAAATTTCATGCATGAGAACAAAGATCACCGCAGCGATTACCGCCGTAGGCGCCTATCTGCCGCCCGATAAACTGACTAATGCAGACCTGGAAAAACTGGTAGAGACCAACGATGAATGGATCAGGAGCCGCACCGGCATTGAAGAGCGCAGGATCCTGAAAGGCGAAGGCCTGGCCACCTCAGACATGGTGGTGCCAGCGGTGAAAATGGTGCTGGAAAAACGGGGCATCAAGGCAGAGGACATCGATTGCCTCATTGTTGCTACCGTTACACCAGATATGATGTTCCCTTCCACCGCCAATATGGCCTGCCATAAACTCGGTGCGAAGAATGCCTGGGGGTTTGATATCCTCGCGGCCTGTTCAGGCTTCCTGTACGCGCTGACCACCGGTGCCTCCCTGATTGAAAGCGGCCGTTACCGCAGGGTGGTTGTGGTGGGGGCCGATAAAATGAGTTCTATCATCGATTATACCGATCGTACCACTTGCATCCTGTTTGGCGATGGCGCTGGCGCGGTGCTACTCGAACCCAATATCGAAGGCTATGGCGTGCTGGACAGTATTCTGAGGAGCGATGGTGCAGGTGGCAAATTCCTGAATATGAAAGCCGGCGGCTCTCTCAGGCCCGCCACTGCAGAAACCGTGGCCAACAAGGAGCACTTCGCCTACCAGGAAGGACAGTCCGTATTCAAATTTGCTGTAGTGGGTATGGCCGATGTGTCTTATGAACTGATGGAGCGAAATAATTTAGGGGCCGATGACATCGCCTGGCTGGTTCCGCACCAGGCGAATAAACGCATCATTGATGCAACGGCCAGCAGGATGGGATTGCCGGAGGAAAAAGTGATGATGAATATTGCGAAGTATGGTAATACCACGGCGGCAACGATACCGCTTTGTCTGTTTGATTATCGCAAGCAGATTGATAAAGGCGATAATTTGGTGCTGGCTGCGTTTGGTGGTGGGTTTACCTGGGGTGCGACGTTGGTGAAATGGGCCTATTAGAAATGTGGCAATTCGGCAATGCGGCAGTGCGGTAATGGAGTAAGCGCGGCCGTGCGTTGCCGGCCTGCGCAGAAACACCCGGAGTGACTGCCGGCGCGCCGCTACGCATAGCGCGCCTTCCAACATTGCCGCATTGCCGCATTGTCTAATTTTCTAATTGCCTACAGCCTGGTCCACGTAATAAAATCAGTGCCAGGCAACTGCTCTGCACCCACCTCGCGCATCATCGTCACCAATTGCCCGCGGTGATAGGTCTGGTGATTGAACAAGTGATGAATCAATAAGTAAAGTTCCTGGTTAAAGGGCTCGCCGGCCATGTTCTTGTAAGCGATTAACTGATGAAGATCGGTCTCCGACAAGCCTTTTACATAATTCAACCATTGCTCCGACTGGCCGAGCAAACCATTCACTACTTCCTTCATGTTGGGGTTGAAAGTCCTGCTGGGGAACAGCACGGAGCTGTGTTGGTGAACCCGTTGAAACCAGCCGCTTTCTACATCCCACAGGTGCAGCACGGTAGCGTAAATATTGGGGAAGCTGCTTTTCAAGACCTGCTGTTGTTGATGCTCGTCAAGTGATAAAACTGCATCCGTGATCCGTTGATTGGCCCAGTGGTTGAACGTGGCGTATTTCGTGAGAAGCTCAGTCATCATAATTGTCTAAATTTGGCTATACGGCAATGGCGCATTGCCAAATTACCAAATTATGCACAAAGATTTTCCCATTTCAGGTTTCAGCTCTCTCGCTATCCATGGCGGTCATACCCAGGATCCCAACTACGCCCACCTCACCCCCATCTACGCGTCTTCCACTTTTGTGTTTGACGAAGCGGAACAGGGTATGCGCAGGTTCAGCGGGCAGGAGAAAGGATTCATTTATTCCCGTTGGGGAAACCCCAGCTTTGCAGAGGCCGAAGCAAAGATCGCAGCCATGGAAGCCTTTGGCATCGATGAAGATGGGAAGCCCCTGGAACTAAAGGCCATCCTGCACTCGTCTGGCATGGCAGCCATCTCAACATTGTTGCTGGCCAACCTGAAGCAGGGCGATAAGATCCTCTCCCACTACTCCCTCTATGGCGGTACAGAGGAGATCATGCAAAAGTTACTTCCGGCGCTCGGTATTACCGTGGTGATCGATGATCTCAGAGACATCAACAAAGCGGAGATGCACCTGAAGAATGATCCTGCTATCAAGATGCTCTATCTCGAAACACCAGCCAACCCAACCATTCAATGTGTGGATTTGGCGGTGCTGTCGGCCATCGCTAAACAACATGGCAAGCTGGTGGCCTGCGACAATACCTTTGCCACGCCGTACTTGCAACAACCCTTTAAATATGATGTGGATTTTGTGGTACACAGCACCACAAAATTTTTGAATGGACATGGCACAGCCATCGGCGGAGTGTTGGTTGGAAGGGATCTTGAAAAGATGAACACCTCGGTCACCAAAATTCATCGCATGCTCGGTGGCAATGCAAATCCCTTTGACGCCTTCCTGCTGGTGAATGGCATGAAGACCCTGGAACTCAGGATGGACAGGCATTGCAGCAATGCACAGCAAGTGGCGGAGTACCTGTCTGGTCATTCCGCAGTTGCCAATGTCAATTACAACGGTTTGCCCTCACATCCTGATTACACCATCGCTCAAAAACAAATGCGGATGCCGGGTGCAATGCTCAGCTTTGAACACAAGGATGGACTGCAGGGCGGCGTGCGCTTCATGAATAAACTGCAGTTTTGCACGCGCACTGTTTCGCTCGGCACCTGTGATAGTCTGCTATGTCATCCTGCTTCTATGACACACTACGGTGTGAAGCCAGAAGACCGCATCAAATACGGCATCACAGACGGTTTGATCCGGTTTAGTGTGGGCATGGAGAATGTGGAAGACAT
>JBEISY010000150.1:0-5140 GCA_040375175.1 Chitinophagaceae bacterium | reverse complement strand
CTGTTCCCTGAAAGTATCTGAAGGCACTTCGATGGCAGACTGAAAATGCCCAACCTCATACTCATAATGGTTGCGCATATCAATGATAATGGTACCGGGCTGTGCAAACAATTTATTGAATCCTTCGGCGTCAACGTACTTGCCTCTGTTGCGCATATCAAAACCAGGATCTTCGATACCATCTGCCACGATCTTGTGCCTCACTTTGATATCCAGTACAAAAAAAGACTTCCCATTATCGTCAACAGCAATGTTTAGCCGAAGTGTATTAAACCCTTCCAGGCCATACAGAAAAGTACTAAAAGCATCCACCTTCTCCGTTGGCACCGATACTTGTGCATTGATCCCTTCTTTGGCCACATAGATCCGGCCCATAACGCCCAGGGTATTGAGGCTGGCGTACAACATATCCCGAAATGCTTTGGGATCAGGAATGTGCTGATAATTGTAAAATGAGATGGTTGTTCTTGGCGTAGGATCATTAGCCATACGCTCCTTCAACTCCTTTCGGGAGATGCGGTTGTGCAGGTTTGCCATATGTGAAATTTTAATTCCTGATGAACCCCGGTTGCATGCCGGGCAAAATTCCTAAAGCGAGGCAAAGATACAAACTCAGCCTTAAGGATTCAAGATCTTGCGCAACATACTTCCGGCCAGACCCGCAGACGCAGCAGGCAGTGCGCCCAAAAGTGCCGTCAACAAAATCAGCTTACCCGGTGAGTCATTTTCAACGATCAAAACAGACACTCTATGGGCGAGGATGTGCCCATTGCTGATGCTGATCAGCCAAGCCATAAGGCCCCAGAGCAGAAACAGGGCAACAAATGCGGACACCATGGCCCATATTGGTTTTTGTGGCACAAAAAAGGCCACGGTAAACGCCGCAATGGCCAGACTCCACCAGGGGAAGTACAATCCCAATGCATATGCCAATAAAGCCGTAACAACTGTGCTCACGATGAATTTCATATATAAACTATAAACTGAAATGTAGTTGTCCTTTGATGCGTTTGTCTGACGCGTCCTTTTTCTCCATGATCCACAATCGATAGTATTCCCCTTTTGCCCAGTTCCCTACCAGATCATCATAAAAGGGACTTCCCGGATTTCCACTTTGTCCGCCAGGGTAAACTCCATAAGCTTCCACCGGTGTAGTCAGTGAAACGATCATACGCCAACTTGGGCCGTGAGCGTGTTTAGTGGCATTGATGATATGCTCTCCTCCCCCAACATTTAAACCGGGTCTTGCGAATGGCATCATATTGGTCCTCAGCAAATGATAAAGCGTCGTGTTTTTATACTTCCCCCATTCCAGTTTTTCTTCTGCTTCAAGTTTTTGCAAGGGCTCTGTTGCCCTTGTCAACGCCTGGGTTACAAGATCATTCAGGGTCTCTTTCTGTGGTGTATTGATGTTATCGATAAACGTAAAGGACGTGGTATCTTTCAATAAAAATTGAGCCAGTATATAATCACTGGGCATGGTTACGGGGAGGTCATTTCTGACAAGCTCGTCCCTAAATACAAGGTTCATCAGTGAATCATACCAATGCTCCAGAATAGTGGGCCCGGTTTGATCAGCGTTGCTAACCAGGTTCCATTTCGCAAGCATGTCAACATATTTCCTGCCATCGGCAGACAGTTTGTTCCGGTCAACATATTTCAACAGGATCGGCCTGGTTTGTTCTGCAAAAACATCGTAATTGTCTGTCTGCAGCTTCTTCATGTCATCAACCGTCACATCGGTCATCTGATCAAGCCTTCTGTTGATGGAAATACCGCGGTAAAGATCATATCGCCCCGGAATAAAATAAGGATACGTAGAATCTACAGGGCGCTGGTTGGCGCTGCTGATGTATCCTTGTTCGGGATTCTTGATGTGGGGATTATCTTCCCTTGGAATGAACTGATTCCACATATACGTGCTGTCTGTGCCAGGCATCACAAACCTACCCTGACCCGGCCAGCGCAAAGGGAAGTTACCTTGTTGCCAAACAGCGATGTCCCCATCTTTGGACGCAAACAGCATGTTCTGCGCGGGTTCACTAAAATGACTGATGGCCTGAAGATAATCCTGGTAATTGATGGCGCGGTTAAGGTCATACCACATCCGCATGGGATTGGATGGGAAATGCGCGATCCAGCGCAACGCATAGGCTTTATTTTGCTTGAGCATGTCCTGAAAACTTCTGTCGTACATCACGGGTCCAAAAACTGTATATGCAACAGTGTCAAGGAAAGTTTCCTTGCCCTTTACCTCAATTTTCTCCACCCTCTGCTCGGCGTCTTTCCAGGCATTATTGAACCAATAGGACTGTTTGGTATTGTCTTTGAATTTGATCTCGTAATAGTCTTTCATATCCCTTCCGGCATTGGTAAATCCGAAAGCAATATTGTCGTTAAAACCGATCACCACGCCGGGCAGGCCGGGAAAACTCACGCCGTAAGCATTGAATGCGGGCGTATGGATCTGTACTTCATACCAGATAGACGGAAGACTGATCCCCAGGTGCGGATCATTGCAAAGGATAGGTTTCCCTGTCCGGGTTTTAGATCCTGACAGGGCCCAGTTGTTGCTTCCATTGTCCGGATCCGGCTTAAAGGCTTCACGGAACCACAGCGAATCTTTCCGATGAAAATAAACTGAGTCCGCATCGGCTGGTGCCAGGGGAATGACTGTTGACTGGCTGAAAACGGTTCCTTTTGGGATGATGGGGAGCAATGAATCCTGCACTTCCGGAAACAACGCCTCAAAGTCTTTCTCACCCAGGATCTTCAACAAGTTGGTCTGTTCAAAATCAGTATCATAACCAGCCAGGTCATATGTCATTGCCTTGAAGAAAATAACGGAACGAAGGTTGCTCCATTTCTCAGGCTGATAACCCAGTAATTTATATTCAAGTGGAAGCTTTGATGCAGGCAGCTCGTCAATATAGGCATTGATGCCGGCAGTATAGGCGTCACACATGGATTTGGTAGCTTCGTCATTCTCCCAGGCTTCGAGTGTTTTTTCAGCCGCCCAGGGTATGCCCAGACGACGTTGTCTTCGGTCAAATTCCAATGCTTTGTCGCCAAACAACTCACTTAACCTTCCGGCTGTTGCACGGGTCTGGAAATCCATCTGCCATAGCCTGTCGCGCGCGTGCAGGTAGCCCTGTACAAAATAGGCGTCCTCATCGTTGTCAGCAAAAATATGCGGGACCATGCGCTCATCAAAGTATACATCGGTCTTTCCTTTCAAAGCGGCAAACTTCAGATTGCCATTAAAGGATTCCCCAACGGATTCTGCATTTTGCCAAATGCCCTCTTGCGGACTTAAGAGCCTGCCAAGCGGAACAGGCGTAGCAAGGGTGCCATCCAGTAATACCAATAGCGCAATCGAGACAAGCAGGGAAAGGGTAAAAACAACTATTCGCATTCGGGCCTAAAATTAGTGCACCAAGATAAGGAAAAACAATACTGACCCGGGTTCCTATCTTTGTAAAAAGACGCTGTATGAATGATGCTGACGTAAAAAACATACTCGGTCTGAAGTTGCCTACGGACCCCCGTTGGGTTAATCTGGCGGAAAAGTCGATGGCGGAAATCCTCACTGACCACGCTTTCTGCGAGCAAAAAGCAGCTACCACCTGTATTTCGCTGATCCAGAAATTTTCAACGCTGGAGAAACTGGTCACAGAACTCTCCCCTATTGTCACTGAAGAATGGGGGCATTTCCGGCAGGTGCTGGCAGAATTGCATAAGCGCGGATTGCATCTGGGTAAACAGCGAAAGGACGAATATGTGAACAGGCTTCTCGAATTTGAACGCAAGGGTGGTCACCCGGATAATCGGTTGCTGGATAAGTTATTGATCTCCGCCCTGATTGAGGCCCGGAGTTGTGAACGTTTCAAGCGGTTAAGCGAGGGACTTGATGATCCGTATATGCGTGACTTTTATCGTAAATTCATGGAGAGTGAAGCCGGGCATTACACCCTCTTCATCGAACTTGCTGAACATTATCTTCCCCGCGAAATGGTGCGCAAACGTTGGCAGGAATGGCTGGCCTACGAAGCCGGGCTCATGAATGAACTTGAAGTGCGGGGAGACCGTGTACACTAATCTTTAAAGAAAGCGATCTCCGGTTCAAAATCAAGGAAAGGGTACGATGTCTGGAGTTGCTGCAGTTTCTCTACTTGCTTTTGCCTGAACAATTTATGTGCGTTTGAATTCGGTTGAAAAGGCTTGTGCGCGAGCGCCGCATTGATGGGTGCAATTTCTTTGATGAACTTCCTGCTTTCCTCATCGATACATGATTCAGAGAATTTCTCCCAGACATAATTGGTGGCAAGGTAATTGGGATGCACCATGTCTTCGGCATAGAATCGATAATCACGCAAGTCATCAATGATCAGTTCATATGCAGGAAAATAAAACAAGCCTTCAAACTTTTCCACAAGGTGATGGACGGCCTGGATCAATACCGCTTTACTCCTGTTGTTCTCTACGAACCCATCCCGCAGATGCCTGACCGGACTGATGGTGAATAAAATCCTGAGGCCGGGATTAAATATAAAAAGCCGATGGATCATATTGTCTAACACTGCCAGCACTTCTTCTACCGGCAGCAGTCTTTTCTGGAATTTATCCGTGGGCACTTTATGGCAATTCGCAACAACGGTCCCTTCCGCCAGTTGGTACACCCAGGCAGAGCCTACGGTCAGCACTATCCATTTCGCCTTTTGGAGGAACAAATGCGCTTCGTCCTGTGATCGGTTGATCATTTCCAGCAGCATCTCCGGGTTGGCATGCGAAAACTGCGAATGATGATCCCAACTCGTCCACCATTCCTGCTGGAAGAACAGGTCGTTTCTATTGTAATGCTTCTTTTCGATGTAGGATGTTACAGATTTGGCCAGACTGACCGGGTTGAACAGGATGCCGTTCGGATTTTGTAATGTCGAGAACCGATGTTGCTGGAGCTTATTCCCCAGATGGTCCGTAAAGCAGGAACCCACAAGCATTACCCCATGCCTGATGTTCAATTGTTGTTTCAAAGGCGGTATCTGAAATGCTCTTCTGAATTCCATACTAGGATTTAAAAATTTGATTCGCCAGTCTTTCGGCCTCATGAAATATCTGCATGTCAATACCAGTATTCAGT
>JBEISY010000329.1:0-3148 GCA_040375175.1 Chitinophagaceae bacterium | reverse complement strand
CCCGACGGTGGGGGCTACGACGGTCGAGCCTTTTGTGGCGTGGGCGCTACCGCAATACCAATTTTTAAGTGTGAAGGTTGAAGGTTGACGTGCTCCTCATCAACCTTCAACCTTCCAACTTCAACCTTAACCAGAAAGTATGCATCATCACGAAGTAATAGTCCTTGGCGTAGGAACAATGGGTTCTGCCACTTGCTACCATCTTGCGAAGCGGGGAGTAAAAGTATTAGGGCTTGAGCAGTTTGATCTCGCGCACGATCAGGGTTCGCATGCGGGTCAGAGCAGGATCATTCGGAAGGCTTATTTTGAACATCCCGATTATGTACCGTTGCTGGAGTTGGCATATAGGAACTGGCGTGCGCTGGAGGAAGTGAGTGGCGCGGAACTATATGTGCCAACCGGACTCTTGTATCTTGGTGATCCTGGTCATCCGGTGATGCAAGGCGTGAAAGGATCTGCTGCACAGTTTGGCATTCCCCTGGAACATGCTAACGCCGATGGCTACCCGCAGTTTAAAGTGAGAGAAGGGCAGGAGTTGTTGTTGGAGCCGGATGCAGGATTTGTGACGCCGGAGCGATCCGTACTGGTACATGTGGCCGAGGCGATGAAGTTGGGAGCGGAGATTCGTACGGGTGTCAAAGTTGGAAGTTGGAGGGTGGAAGGTGGAAGCGTTGTTGTGGAGACGGCCGACGGAGTATTTACTGCAGAGCGTTTGGTCATAACGGCGGGGCCATGGACATCCAAGCTGGTTCCGTTGTTATCACCGAAGTTGGAAGTCACGCGCCAATCCCTGGTGTGGGTGATGCCTGACGATCCTGAGGCATTTCAGTTGGGGAATTTCCCGTGTTGGGTCATCGCCGAAGAAGGATTGCCTGGGGTATACTATGGTTTTCCTATGTTGCCGGCCGACAGATTTCAGGGTCCCATCGGCCTCAAATTGGCGCACCATGCACCTGCAACAATTTGTGATCCTGATCAGGTGGACCGTAACATTTATCCGGAGGATTCAGTGCCGATGGTTGATGTGCTGCATAAATATTTCCGCAAAGGATTTCAGCAGATCAGTGCGGTGAAAACTTGTTTGTATACCAATACAGCTGATGAAAATTTTATCATCGATCAATTACCCGGTCATGATAACGTCTATGTGGCAGCTGGCTTCAGCGGGCATGGCTTCAAGTTTGCTGCCGGCATCGGCGAGATCATGGCAGACCTTGCGGTGGATCGCAAGACGGAGTATCCGATTGGATTTTTGAGTATCTCTAATAAAGGGAGAAGATAAAGGAAGAAGTGCGAAGAGCGGCTTCGCACTTATCCCTTTATCTTCTCCCTTTCTTTTACTGTTCCGCGGGAAAATCAACCCCACTGCCCTTTTCTTCTTTCTTCTTGATGCCGAAGTTATACCGAAGGTTGAGCGAGAATCTTCTGGTATCCGCTTTGCGATAACCTTCGGCGGTTAGTGAACCTTGCTGGATGTAGAAGTTATTCCAGTTGGTATAGAAAATATCATTCAGTCCCGCGGTGATCGTCATTTTCTTGTTCATCAACTGTTGCGAGATGTTGATCCCCAAATTACCGAAGGTGCCGAGTTCATAAAACTGCAGCTGCCCGTTCAACCGGATGAATCCATTCAATGAGATATTGGTGGTTGGCGTCACGCGGAAATTCTGGTAGGTAAAAAAGCTCCATGAGCCACGTTTGAACGTAAGGGGATCGCCTTCATACTGACCGTTGTAGAAATTGTAGTTGTACTGCGCGCCGGCCACTATAAACACTTTCTTGCCAGGGATGGCACCCACCACACGGAAATAGGTTTCTTTATTGGTGCCGATGTTATCGTAAGTTCTTACGGCAACGGTTTTGTTGCTATCAGTTTGATACAATACCTGCGTGAAAATGTCTTTGGTATCATTGATACCCACGGCAAAGATCGGTCGTTCATCTACGGAGATATTGGCTTCGTAGTTGTTGGTGAACTGCGGACGCAGGCTTGGATTACCGGTTTCAAACAAATAAGGATCGATGATACGGATGGATGGATTGAGGAAACTATATGAAGGCCTTGCAATAGTACGGCGATAGATCAGGAAGGCTTTCAATTCATAACCTGCGATCTTCATTAAGTTCCTGCTCAGGTATACATAGGGAAATGCATCGGTGCGTTTGATGGAAAACGATGTGTCTGTTGGATAGGTCTGCTCTCCATTCATATTGGTGTTCTCAACACGAACGCCGGTCTTCAGGACAAACCCCGCAATGGGTTTAGAGGCCTGTACATATGCCGCATGGATATGCTCATCATAGTTGTATGCATTGCTGCGATCGATGTCCGGAACGGTAACACCACCCGTGGTATTGAAATACTGCGTGTTGGTGCCAAACCATACGTTGGAAGATTTCAGTCCGGTTTCCAGGGTGATCTTGTTGCGGAACTTCTTAACGAGATTGGTTTGTGCAATGAAGGTATTGGCATGATTGGCGAAATCTCCGAAGCCGGTCCCTGTTGAGGTCTGCGGGAAGAGAAACTGGTTCACAAGATTCTGCTCATTGCTATATTGATTGTAATTGTACGAGATATCGGTAACCCATTCAGACCCCAGACTATCGATCTTGTACTTCAGGTTTAGGCCCTGCTGAATGTTTCCGTTATTGCTGTTGTTGTTGACGAGGGCATTGTTTTCCGAGAAGAGATTGGTGCCAGTCAGGTCCGTGATCTTTGAGCCATTGGTGTTATTGCTTTTCGAGCGGCCAAGGTTAAGCCGGAAATCTGCACCCAGCTCCCATTTTTTGGAAAGCTCATAGGTCATGCCCATGCCCAGGTAAGCGCCCTGACCGGGAAATTTAGTGTAAGAGAGTTGCGATAGCTTACTGTTGGCGGAGAGCAATCGGTCCGTCTTGATCTCTTCAAATGAGTTCCGATTGCTGACATTCACATTCATGTACGTAGTAAGCTTGCCGTTATTGTTGTTGATATTGATACCGGCAAACTGGTTGCCATACCTGCCCTGGTTCATGCCGATGTTCACGCTGCCCGTCATACCGATCTTTACATTCTTCTTGAGGATGACGTTAACGATGCCACCGCCGCCGGATGCATCGTAACGGGCGGATGGACTTCGGATCAGTTCAATGCTGGCGATGGAATTGG
>JBEISY010000356.1:0-2931 GCA_040375175.1 Chitinophagaceae bacterium | reverse complement strand
CACCTCACCAGGCTTCAGCGCCGCGGCTTTCTGCATGGCCTGCTCGCCAATGCAGTCGTCTGCAAAATGCACTGGCTTGTCACCCAGCAGCTTACTTAAATGGGCAACCAGATGTCTGAGAGAGTATTTATCAGTAGGGCCGTCTTTTGGACGTCCGAGATGGCTCATCAGGATTACTGAACCGCCGTCCGACAGAATTTTTTGAATGGTTGGAACGGCTGCACGCATTCGCGTATCATCCGTAATGTTCAAATCCGCATCAAGGGGCACATTGAAATCTACGCGGATCAAGGCTCGCTGGCCTGAAAAATGATACGAAGTGAAATTATTCATGATAAAATTATTGGTTAATGGCTATTGGTTATTCAATTACCAAGTAACCACTAACCAATAACCCTATTGTTATTTTACTTGCTGATCAGTCTTGCGAAATAGTCTACGGTGCGCACAAGCTGGCTCACATAGCTCATTTCGTTATCATACCAGCTTACCGTCTTCACCATCTGGGTATCCCCAACGGTGAGCACCTTGGTTTGCGTAGCATCAAACAAAGAGCCATAATGGATACCAATGACGTCTGAACTCACAATCTCATCGGTATTATATCCAAAGCTTTCGTTGGCAGCAGCTTTCATTGCGCCGTTGACTTCTTCAACAGTTACTTTCTTACCAAGCACAGTTGTGAGCTCGGTGAGTGAACCCGTGAGGGTAGGCACGCGCTGGGCCGTACCATCAAGCTTACCTTTCAGTGATGGCAATACCAGTCCGATGGCTTTCGCCGCGCCAGTGCTGTTGGGTACAATGTTTTGAGCAGCTGCCCTTGCACGCCTCAGGTCACCTTTAGGATGTGGAGCATCCTGCGTGTTCTGATCATTCGTATAGGCATGCACGGTAGTCATCAGACCGCCCAGGATGCCAAAGCTGTCGTCAAGTACTTTTGCCATCGGCGCCAGGCAATTGGTGGTGCATGATGCGCAGCTGATGATGGTTTCCGTACCATCCAGGGTATCATGGTTTACATTGAAGACTATGGTCTTTAGTTCTCCCGTTGCCGGCGCAGAAATCACCACTTTGCGGGCGCCTGCTGTGATATGTGCCGCCGCTTTATCCTTATCCGTAAAGAAACCGGTACATTCCAATACCACATCCACCTGGTGTGCTCCCCAGGGAATCTGCGCCGGATCTTTCTGCGCATAAATCTTTACTTCATCCCCGTTGACAACAATAGAACTATCGGTAGCAGATACTTCTGCGTCAAAGCGACCCTGAGCTGTATCATATTTCAACAGATGTGCAAGAACTTTGGGGCTTGTCAGGTCATTAATAGCCACAATATCGATACCCTTCATGTTGTAAATCTGCCTGTACACCAGGCGTCCGATCCTGCCAAATCCGTTTATTGCAACTTTAACTGTACTCATTTCAAATACTTAAAGGTTAAAAATGGAAGCCCAAGTTACGAGGATAATGTGACAATACGGCAATGTGGCAATGCGGCAATGTCACGTAAAAAAATTTTGCCGGAAATCATCCCATGTATATCTTTGCACTCCCCAAAAACAAACGGCCCGTTGGTCAAGGGGTTAAGACGCCTCCCTTTCACGGAGGAATCACGAGTTCGAATCTCGTACGGGCTACAGAAAAAAGGAACGCATCAGCGTTCCTTTTTTAATTTGGAAATGTGGCAGTGTGACAATGCGGCAATGTTAGGGGATTAGGGTTTTGTAGCGTAAAAGGAGGATGTTTTCCACACAAGCGTGCACCTTTAGCCTGAATATGTATCTTGGAGATGTGAAGACGATTTTCCTGCTTGCCGATGACGATGCGGATGATCAGCAGCTTCTCACCGAAGCCCTTCAACGCACCAACCCACAAATCATCCTCAGGGCTGTTTCCTCAGTCCGAGAAGCATTCGTGTACCTGAAAAACCACGAAAAAGAACTCCCCCAACTCCTGATCGTGGACTACAATATGCCTGACCATACGGGTGCTGAGTTTCTGGATATACTCCGTCAGCATGCGGAATATGATGCTATTCCGGTTGTGATCTGGAGCACCTCGGATTCCGAGATGTTCAAATCAGTCTGCGAACAAAAAGGCGCCCTGCAATACTTTAAGAAACCGGAACAATTCAAAGACTTACTCGTCCTCAGCAAGGCATTGTTGCAATATGCCGGGCGATGAACTAGTTTACCTTGTATTCCATTCGGATGGTAACAGAAGCTGTTTTGTATTTGTCTTCCGTATTGAATGATCCACCATAGCTGAAGTCTTCGTTCTTATTCTTACCGGTGATCTGGAACACACCCATCGTGGCTTTCTGTACACTACCGAGGCTGCTGCCCGCACTCTTCGCGATGGTTTCCGCCCTTTCTTTGGCATCGGCGGACGCTTTGGCCAGCAAGTCCATTTTCAAGCCGGCAAGTTTGGTGTAAAAGTAAAGCGGCGTGGACGAATTGAACTCGATGCCCTTCTCAATAAGGCCCGTCACTTCACGGGAAAGCTTCTCCACCTTATCGATGTTCATCGATTCAATTTTCACTTTCTGCGTCAACGTGTACCCGGCAAAATTACTCCCCGCAATATTGCCTGCTTTGTCGTATACCTGCGTCACCTCTTTGGTAATATCCACAGCCGTAAAAATGATGGAGCTGTCAGGAATGCCTTGTCCCTTAAGATAGGCCCTGATCTCGTTCTCATCAACCTTCAGCGCGGCATAGGCCTCTCTCAGCTCCATGCTTTTCCTGCTGAAAGAACCCTCCCACACAATAAGGTCACTGGTGAAATCTGTTTCGGCCAGACCCACAACAGAGATCGTTTCCTGGGATTTAAACTTGTACTTGTACGCATTGGAAAGAAGAAGAACAGAAATAATAGCGGCGATGCCGATGATCAGTGCGGAAAGATATTGTTTCATATATCTGAATGACT
>JBEISY010000420.1:0-2333 GCA_040375175.1 Chitinophagaceae bacterium | reverse complement strand
GTATTGATCCAGGAGTTGATCAACAACATCGCGAAGGGTTATGGTGGTTTGTCTGTGTTTGCCGGTGTGGGTGAGCGTACACGTGAGGGGAATGACCTGTTGCGTGAGATGATTGAAGCGGGTATCATGAAATATGGTGACGACTTTAAGCATTCCATGGAAGAAGGCGGATGGGATCTCGAGAAAGTGGATATGGAAGGACTGAAAGAATCCAAGGCAACCTTCGTTTTCGGTCAGATGAACGAACCTCCGGGAGCCCGTGCTCGTGTGGCTTTGTCTGGACTGACTGTTGCTGAGTATTTCCGTGATGGAGATGGTACTGGTAAAGGAAAAGACATCCTGTTCTTCGTTGATAATATCTTCCGTTTCACCCAGGCCGGTTCTGAGGTATCAGCCCTGTTGGGACGTATGCCATCAGCGGTAGGTTACCAGCCTACGCTGGCAACGGAAATGGGTCTGATGCAGGAGAGGATCACTTCAACCCGTAACGGTTCAATTACCTCTGTACAGGCGGTTTACGTACCTGCGGATGACTTGACCGATCCGGCTCCGGCAACAACCTTTGCCCACCTGGATGCAACAACGGTATTGAGCCGTAAGATCGCTGACCTTGGTATCTACCCTGCGGTGGATCCGTTGGATTCAACTTCACGTATCCTTTCCCCACAGATCGTGGGTGAGGCACATTACAATACGGCCAACAGGGTTAAAGGTATTCTCCAGCGTTACAAGGAACTGCAGGATATCATTGCGATCCTTGGTATGGATGAATTGAGTGAAGAAGATAAGCTCGTGGTATCCCGTGCACGGCGTGTTCAGCGCTTCCTTTCACAGCCGTTCCACGTTGCGGAGCAGTTCACCGGTTTGAAGGGTGTGTTTGTAAGCATTGAAGATACCATCCGTGGTTTCAACATGATCATCGATGGTGAAGTGGATGAGTATCCTGAAGCCGCCTTCAACCTGGTAGGTACCATTGAAGATGCGATTGAGAAAGGTAAGAAGATGCTGGAAGCAACAAAGAATTAGCAATTGGCAATTGACAATTAGCAATTAGTAGAATATGGAATTAGAGATACTGACCCCAACAGGTAAATTGTTCAGTGGCGAAGTGTATGGCGTGCAACTGCCTGGCATTTCAGGTTCTTTCGAGATCCTGGACAAGCACGCGCCATTGGTGAGTGCTTTGGGAAAAGGCAATGTGAAAGTGTTGAGTGATAAGCAGGGCAACAATGCTGCAACCTACACCATCAAAGGAGGTTTCATTGAAGTGCTGAATAACAAATGCGTGGTGTTGGTGGAAAGTGTTGGCTAGTGTGGAGGTGTGAAGGTATTAAAAAGAAAGAGGGTCATTGCGACCCTCTTTTTTTATTTCAACGATCTTTCATGCTTGCTATTGGAATACTCTCACATAATCCACCAGCAACCACTGCGGGAAGTATGTGCTTGCATTGGGACTGCCGGGCCAGTTGCCGCCCACGGCAACGTTGAAAATGAAAAAGAAGGATTCATTAAACGGATAGTTGTTCCCACTCAGATCTGCTTTTTTAATTTCTGAAAACTGGACGTCGTCTACCAGGAACCTGAGTCTGTCTGTTTCCCAGATCAGCGAGTATACATGGAACTGATCACTGAAAGGTGTTGAACCAGTAATACTTCTGCTGATATTGATGCTGCCGGGGCCAGGACCATAGTGTACCGTTGAGTAAACCTTGTTGGTTTCATGGCCAAGGAACTCCATGATGTCGATCTCACCACTGCGAGGCCAGCCACCAAATTTATCGTCCTGGGGCATCATCCACAATGCGGGCCAGATGCCTTGCCCTTTTGGAAGCTTCGCACGGATATCAATTCTGCCAAACTTAACGGGCCTTTTTGTTTTAGTGGTCATTCTGGTAGACGTATAGTTCTTGGTTCCCCTGGTTTCTTTCCTTGCCTCAATGACAAGGGCACCGCTTTGCACAGAGGCGTTATCACCAGCTGTATACCCTTCCAGTTCATTGTTACCCCATCCGCAAACGCCCGGGCAACCATCGCCCACTTCGTAATTCCAATCGGCCGTATTCACGCCCGTTCCATTGAATTCATCGGCCCAAACCAAACTCATACCCGGATAGGTTGCAGGGCTGCTTGGTCCGGTAGGGGCGAATACAACCTTGGTATCATCGTTCTGGATGGTACCACGATAGGTATTGGTGGTTATCCGGCAATTCACAGCTTCACTCACTGCCAGCAGGAATTCATCATCCCCTTCACGGGCATCATCTGCTACCACCTCTATCGTTAATTTTTTCGAGGTTTCACCAGGTGCAAACTGCAATACCTGATCCACTTTT
>JBEISY010000038.1:0-9530 GCA_040375175.1 Chitinophagaceae bacterium | reverse complement strand
GGACCGGGAAGATGCCGATGTGCAGGCTTACCAGATCGCAGGGAATATTTATAAAGGTGTAGGTGATCCAAAAGAGTGCGACAAACTTTATAAAAAAGCACTGAAGAAGTTTCCAAATAGTGGCGTGCTCTATTTTGAGTACGGCGAGATCATGCTAACGCAACAGCAAAGAAACGACGCCATCAAAATGTGGGAAAAAGGAATTGAAATGGATCCTTCCTATCCCGGCAACTATTACCATGCCGGAAAATTCTACTATTACACTGGCTCCAATGCGGCATTGACCCTTCTCTATGGTGAGATCTTTGTGAATATGGAAAGTTATACGGCGCGCACCGCAGAGATCAAAAATATGTTGCTGGACGCGTATAAAAAATTCTACCTGAATAAACCGGAACCTGTACAGGGCAAGAAGAAATCACAGAATGGATTTCAACAGTCTGTAACGGACCTGCTCTGGCAGCAGTCTGCCCTGGCAGAAATGGGTATAACGGCAGAATCCCTGACCATGATCAGGACACAGTTCATCCTCGCATGGAATGAAACGCTGGCGGCGAAGTATCCGTACAAATTATTTGAGCACCAGCAATACCTACTTAGAGAGGGTATGTTTGAAGCTTACAACCAATGGCTATTCGGACCCGTTGCAAACATGCAGAAATACCAACAATGGGCCAATGCTAACGGCAAGAAACTCAGCGATTTCAATTATTATCAAAAGAACCGCATTTTCAAAATGCCTGCAGGACAGAATTATCAGTAGTTTTCTGTATTTTCCTGTACTTAACTTTGCCATATGACCCCAACACGCTTGTTTGATTGTATCAACAATCAACTGGAGAAATTCCCTAAGGAAGATATGCTTGCTGCCAAGGAACCCGGCGGCACCTGGAAAAAATACAGCACGGCTGAAGTGCGTGACATTGTAGACAAATTAAGTGCAGGGCTTGCCCATATGCATCTCGGCCCTAATGATATGAGTATCGAGGGGAGGGATAAGATTGCAGTGATCAGCAACAACCGTCCGGAATGGATCTTCCTGGACCTTGCCGTGCAGCAGATCGGCGCCGTTCTCACCCCGATCTATCCCACCATCAGTGTGCATGAACTGGAGTATGTCTTGAACGATGCGCAAGTGAAGCTGGTTTTTGTGAACGATAAAGACATGTACGAAAAGGTGCAGCAGGTGCGGGAGAAGGCACCGAGTGTGAAAGCGGTTTTCACATTCGATTATTTCCAGCCTTCACTGCATTGGAAAGAGATCCTCAGCAAAGCCACGGATGCGGATATGGAAACAGTAAAATCCATTCGTGACTCCATCAAATCAGAAGATCTCTGCACCATCATTTATACCTCTGGTACTACCGGCACACCCAAAGGTGTAATGCTGAGTCACAAAAACATCCTCAGCAATGTGATGAATGTGGAAGAAGTATTCAGGCCCATCGTTTCAGAAAAAGATGCAAAGGCCCTCAGCTTCCTTCCATTGAATCACATTTTTGAACGGATGATCAGCTATATCTACTTATTCTTTGGCTGTTCCATCTATTATGCCGAGAGCCTTGACAAGATCGGTGATAATCTGAAGGAAGTGCAACCGACTGTTTTTGCTACGGTACCCAGGCTACTGGAAAAAGTATACGAGCGCATCATCGCCAAAGGGCATGAGCAAACCGGCATCAAAAAGAAACTGTTCTTCTGGGCCGTTGAACTCGGCAATCGGTTTGAAGTTGATAAAAACCAGGGCTGGTGGTATAACACCCAGCTGGCATTGGCTAATAAACTCATTTTCTCCAAATGGCGCGAAGGCCTTGGTGGAAACATAAAGGCCATCGTAACCGGCGCAGCAGCTTGCCAGGTCAGGCTCCTGCGCGTATTCACAGCAGGAAAGATCGTGATCATGGAAGGATACGGACTCACAGAAACCTCACCTGTGATCAGTGTGAATCGTTATGATGAAAAGAACCGCCGATTCGGCACCATCGGTCCCGTGATCAAGAATGTGGAAGTAAGGCTGGCCGAAGATGGTGAGATCTGCTGCAAAGGGGACAACGTCATGCTGGGTTATTATAGACAACCTGAGATCACCGCACAAGTGATCTCCGAAGATGGATGGTTCCATACGGGTGACATAGGCGTGTGGGTGGAAGATCGATTCCTGAAGATCACAGACCGGAAGAAAGAGATTTTCAAGACCAGCGGCGGAAAATATGTAGCGCCACAGCCCATCGAAAATAAAATGAAAGAATCACCTTTCATCGAACAAATGATGGTGGTAGGTGCAGAACAAAAATTTGCTGGTGCCCTCATCGTTCCAAACCTCACCAACCTGAAAGACTGGTGTGGCAAACACCAGATCAATGCCAGTGCCACTACAGACAAGATTTTGCGTGATCCGCGTGTGATAGAGCTTTACAAAGGCATTGTGGAAGAATACAATCAATTGTTCAACCACGTAGAGCAGGTGAAAAAGTTTGAACTGCTTGAGTCTGAATGGACGATCGATGGTGGCGAACTTACGCCTACGCTCAAGCTGAAGCGAAAAGTGATTATGGAAAAGTATCGGAATGCGATTGAGAGAATCTATCACTAGTAATTGGCAATTGGCAATTAACAATTGGCAATTAGCACTGGATGTTGGAAGTTAGTGGCGCTCACCAAAATCAACCTACTAAATTCCAGTGCCAATTGCTAATTGTTAATTGCAAATTGTCAATTGTTGGTCCTCGTTTTTTTATACACTTTGATAGCAATAAGTAGGACAACCATCAACACAGTAAGTCCAACTAGGCCCCACACAACACTGATTCCTGTCTTCACCGTAGCAAGCATCACAATCGCAATCAACAACACCGTAGCGCCCTCGTTCCATATCCGCAACCGGTCTGAACTCCACTTGTATTGTCCAGCACGGATGGAAGCAAACATATAATGCAGATAAAAGTGATACGCATATAGCACCACAATCAGTGCAACCTTGATCACCAGCCATAATGCATTGCCCGCCCACATTGCGGACCACCATCCGCCCTGCCACAACACCCAGGAACCCAGGATCAGCGTGAGTACAGCAGATGGCCAGGTGATCCCATACCAAAGCCTTGACATCATGATCCTGAATTGTGCCTGCAGAACATCCCGGGATATGGCATCTTTTTCATTGGCTTCCGTGGCATAAATGAACAAGCGCGGAATATAAAACATCCCGGCAAACCAGGTTACCACAAAAATGATGTGCAGCGCTTTCAGGTATGCATAGTCCATCAGGCCATTGTATTTTCTGTGATCATCTCTCTTCGGATAAATGAACAAACTGTATTCACCCAGGAAGGTTGCACATTCAAACAGGGAATTGCGGTGAAACTTTCTCCGCCAGCATGCATAAACTCCTCCTTCCCTTCCTCGGCAATCTCTTCCAGTGTTTCAAGACAGTCGCTCACAAATGCCGGACAAACCACCAGGATCCTCTTCTTCCCTTCACCAGGCAATTCTTCTAATCGCGCCGCCGTGTAAGGTTGCAGCCATGGGTCCCTTCCTAACCGGCTCTGGAAAGTCTGCTCCACTTTATCCGCTGCCAATCCCAGTGCCTGGGTGACCAGATCAGTGGTCACCAGGGTCTGGTGACGGTAACACTGCGCATGCGCTGCACATGGCTTATTGCAGCAATCAGCAACTTTCAGGCAGTGCTCTCCAGTAATATCTCCTTTGCGAATATGCCGTTCAGGAACGCCGTGGTAGCTGAACACGATCTTATCCCATTCACCAAAAAGATAAGGTTTTATACTTTCCGCAAGCGATGCAATGTATGCAGGATCATCATAGTATGGACCCACGATCTTCAGTTGCGTGCCGTACTTCCCTTTCGCGTGTTCTTCTTTCACTTGTTCAACAGCTGTCTCATAGCTCGACATCGCATAGTGCGGATACAACGGAAACAAAATCACTTCCTTCAGTTGCGGATGATCCCGATGCAGTTTTTCCAATACCGTAACCGTAGAGGGATTGCCATAGCGCATACAGATCTCTACAGGCTCGGAAAAATTAGATTGTACCGCTTTTTGTAATTGCCGGGTAAGGATGATCAACGGCGATCCCTCTTTCTGCCATATAGAACGATACGCAGCAGCTGATTTCGGTGCACGGAACGGAACGATGATACCTCGAACCAATAAGGTGCGCGCCAACCAGGGCAGGTCAATTACCCTTTCATCCATCAGAAACTCGTTCAGGTATCTGCGGACATCTTTCACCTGCGTGGAATCCGGAGAGCCAAGATTCATCAGTAAAATAGCTGACGTATGTTTGGAATTCATACCACAAAATTACAGTTCCCAAACTGCTATACATAATCGTCAGGAATATGACCAAAAGATGACAGAGTTGAGCCATTCGGTTCTGGCCACCCTGCAGATGATGCGTTAATTTTGTCTCGTTATGGTGATCAGGAACGATGGCATGATGTTTTTTGTGGCTGGGATCAATTATCGCAAATGCGATATGGAGATTCGGGGTCAATATGCGCTTCCGGCAAAAACCATTGAAAAGGTACTGACGAAGGCCAAACAATGTGGTATTCCCGAGGTCTTTATCCTGTCTACCTGTAACCGGACAGAAATCTACGGTCTTGCCCATGCGGCAGACACCCTGATTCATTTGCTTTGCGAGGAAACCAGGGGCGATACAACTCAATTTAAAAAATCAGCATATATCCACAAACAGGCTGCAGCGGCAGCGCATCTATTTGATGTTGCAGCGGGGCTCGACTCGCAGATTTTGGGCGACTATGAAATTGTGGGACAGTTGAAGGTGGCTTTGAAGCTGGCCAAGAATGCAGGCACCTGGGGTAGTTTCCTGGACAGGCTGGTGAACGCTGCCCTGCAGGCATCCAAAGAGATCAAGAACCAGACCGCCCTAAGTGGAGGCACGGTTTCAGTTTCTTTTGCGGCGGTACAATGGATCAGGCAACATACCAGCCCTGTTTCCAACAAACACATCGTGCTGGTGGGTGCGGGCAAGATCGGAAGAAACACCTGCAAGAACCTGGTTGATTATGGAAGCGCGGATAAAATCACTATCCTCAACCGCACGCTGGATCACGCTATGGATTTGGCAAACGCTTATCAGGTGAATGCGGGATCGCTGGATGCACTGGATCAACACCTTGATGACGCAGATATTGTGATCACCGCTACCAGCTCAACGGCACCTTTTATCATGGCCAAACAGTTTGCCGATCGCAAACCCAGACTGGTCATCGATCTCTCTGTTCCATCCAACGTACACAAAGATGTTGAAGCTTGTGATTGGGTACAGGTAGTGCGGGTGGATGAACTATCCCGCATCACCGATGAAACGCTTAGCACTCGCACCGCTGAAATACCAAAAGCCAGGGCCATCATCAACCAACATCTGGAAACATTCAGGGAATGGAGTGAACGCCGCCGGCATGCTCCCATGCTCAATGACCTGAAGACCACCCTTTTCCAATTGCAGCAACATCCACACATCAGGGTGCAACTTGGAAATTGCAACACAAACGCGTCCCTCAGGATCAATAAAGTCATCAGCGATACCGCAAAAAAGCTGGATATTAAGGATGCAAAAGGCTGTCACTTTATCTCAGCCTTAAACCAGTTCATCAGTTAATGACACAAACACTTCGCATTGGTACCAGGGACAGTCAATTGGCTGTTTGGCAAAGCACGTGGGTACAGCAACTGCTTGCCGCACGAGGCATACAGTCAACATTGGTGATGATCAAGTCCGATGGCGACATCAATCTGCACACACCCTTGTATGAAATGGGCGTGCAGGGCATCTTTACGAAAACCCTGGACATTGCCCTGCTGGAAGATAAGATTGACCTGGCCGTACATTCCATGAAAGACGTTCCCGTGGTACTCGCCAAAGGCATCCGCCATGCCGCGGTACTGGAACGCGCTTCTTATAAAGACATCCTCGTATATAAAGATGATATCGGTTTTTTGTCCGATGGGGTTCCTGCTACTATTGCGAGCAGCAGCATCCGCAGGATTGCACAATGGAAGCATCGCTTCCCGCATCATGAAATGGTTTCGCTGCGTGGAAATGTAAACACAAGGCTCAGGAAGCTTGCAGAAAACAATTGGCAGGGCGCGATCTTTGCCGCAGCCGGACTGGAAAGGATCGGCCTAAGACCGGCAAAAACCATTGATCTGGATTGGATGTTGCCTGCACCCGCGCAAGGAGCTATCACCGTGGTATGCCGGGCCAACAACAACCAGGCTTTTGATATGGTACATGCACTCAATCATCAGGAGACGGAACTGTGTACCTACCTCGAGCGTTCATTCTTACGCACCCTTCAAGGAGGATGCTCATCGCCCGTAAGTGCATTGGCTACCATCAAAGAAGGTCAGCTGCAGTTCACGGGTAGCATCGCCAGTCATGACGGCAGTTATCTGGAAACTGTTTCCGCGATTGTACCCGTGAAAGAAGCAAGTGAATTGGGTTTAGAGATGGCAAAACAGATCCTGGCATCAGACAAGGCCTGGATCAAAACCGTATTAAAACCGCAATAGTGGCAAGCGTTAACATACTATGCACCAAACAACTGGATCCCTTACTCGCCGGCAAAGCAGCAGTGCAGGGCATACGGATAGTGATGAAACCGTTCATTCAGATCAACCATGCAAATACACCAGAAACAACTACATCACTGCCGCAAATACCCATTGATGCTGCATGGGTGTTCACCAGCTACCATGCAGTAGAATCGCTTCACTACCTCGTCAGGAAACATGAATTGTTACTGCCTACACCGCAAGGTGCTTATACCTTGGAAGGTCAAACCGCAGAAAAATGCAAACAGCTTTTTCCGGGTATCCGTATTGCTGGAATGGCCAACAATGCAAGATCGCTCGCACTGCATATTGCAAAACAAGATGAAAAGCAGGTTGTCTTCTTCTGCGGAAACCTGAGAAGGCAGGAACTGCCCGAGATCCTTAAAAATGAAAACATAACCGTTACAGAAATACAGGTATACGAGACCGTTAGTACTCCGGCTAAGGTAACGGAAAACTTCGATGGGATAATGTTTTTCAGTCCAAGCGGGATCAATAGTTACCTGGAACAAAACAATCTTCCCTCCCATGCTGTTTGTTTTGCTATAGGTGAAACCACAGCCAACGAACTCAGACAAATTACAAAAGGCCAGATCAGAACCGCTCCGCAGCCAACACAGGAGAGCATCGTAAACCTGGTCATCGCATATTATTCTAAAACATGAATGCATTACAAAACGACCTTTTATTAAAGGCACTCCGTCAGGAACCCGTACCCCGTCCGCCCGTATGGATGATGCGTCAGGCAGGCAGATACTTGCCAGACTATATCAAACTGCGCAACAAATATGACTTCTTCACCAGAGTGCAAACCCCTGAGCTAGCCTGCGAGATCACCTTGCAACCGGTGGACCAGGTAGGTGTAGACGCTGCCATCATCTTTTCCGATATCCTCGTGATCCCACAGGCCATGGGCCTGGAAGTATTGATGGAAGAAGGTAAGGGACCTTCGCTGCCGCAGGTAGTCAGGGGGAGGGATGAGGTTGAGGCGTTACGTACAGATGGGGTTGAAGAATCACTGTCTTATGTGATGAATGCCCTCGCTCTCACCAAAAAAGAATTGAACGGTCGGGTTCCGCTCATCGGCTTTGCCGGCGCACCATGGACCATTCTTTGTTATATGGTAGAAGGCAAAGGCAGCAAAACATGGGATAAAGCCAAACAGTTTTTGTATACCCAGCCTGAAGTTGCCCACCAGCTTCTCCAGAAGATCACGGATATCACCATTGATTACCTGAAAGCACAAGTTGCTGCCGGCGCAGATACCGTACAGGTGTTTGACTCCTGGGCAGGCGCGCTGTCACCAGAAGACTTCAGCATATTCGCGCAGCCTTATCTCCTGCAGATCGCGAAAGCCATTCAGCCCCTCGCACCTGTGATCCTTTTTCCGAAAGGCTCATGGTATGCTCTTGATGCACTGCAATACAGTGGTGCCTCGGGAATTGGTATTGATTGGCTGCTCACTCCGCAACATGCAAGAAGTATAGTTGGTAACAATATCACTTTACAAGGCAATTTCGATCCGGCAAAACTGCTGGCACCTCCTGCTCAGATCAGAAAGTGGGTGAAAGAGATGATCGATGGTTTTGGCACGCAAGCCTATATTGCCAATCTGGGTCATGGCATTACACCCAATGTTCCGGTGGAGCATGCCAAAGCATTTGTGGACGCCGTAAAAAACTATGGTGCATGAGTTCCATAAGGGACATATGGACCAACAAGATCCACGATCTGCAAAACAAGATCTGTGCAGCAGTGGAAAAAGAAGATGGCGGGGCCGTGTTTCATGAAGACGTTTGGGAACGTGCAGAAGGTGGTGGTGGGAAAACAAGGGTCATCAGTGGAGGCCACGTTTTTGAAAAAGGAGGTGTGAACAGCTCTGTTGTTTTCGGAGACGTAACCCCCATGATGACCGCACAACTGAAAATACAGGGCCACCAATGGTTTGCCTGTGGTCTCAGCCTTGTGTTGCATCCGCACAACCCTTTTGTACCTACCGTGCATTGCAACTATCGGATGTTTGAATGTTATGATGATGGCGGTAATGTGCTGGACCGATGGTTTGGCGGAGGAACCGATCTCACGCCTTACTATCTATTTGAAGAAGACGCCAAACACTTCCATAGCATATATAAACAGGTTTGTGATCAATATGGTGAAAGCTATTATCAATCATTCAAGACGCACTGTGATGAATACTTTGTGAACTGGCACCGAAATAAAGAGCGAAGAGGCATCGGTGGGATCTTTTATGATTATTGCAGGCCAGACGCGGACCATGATGTGAACCATTGGATGAACTTTGGAATGGACTGCGGTCATGCTTTCATCAATGCATATCTGCCCATCGTCCAAAAAAGAAAAAACCTACCCTTTGAGGCACACCATAAATACTGGCAGGAGATCCGAAGAGGAAGGTATACCGAGTTCAATCTGGTGCACGACAGAGGCACTTTGTTTGGATTAAAAACGAACGGCCGGATTGAGAGCATTCTCATGAGTTTACCGCCAACCGTTAGATTTGATTATAATTATCAACCCGTTCCCGGTTCACCGGAAGATGAACTCTTGCAGGCCTGCCTGCATCCCAGGGATTGGATATAAAATATGGAACCGATGTATTTACAAAGACGAAACAGGATCCTCAGGAAGTCGGACGCCATCAGAAGCATGGTGCGTGAAACAGCACTATCGCCCGCAGACTTCATCGTTCCCCTATTCATCATTGAAGGCGAACAGCAACAATCAGAAATCAGCTCCATGCCCGGCTACTACCGGCGCAGCATAGACCTCACGGTAAATGAGGTTAAGGAGCTATGGCAAATGGGATTGAAAGCGGTATTGCTTTTTGTGAAGTCGGCCGATGCGTTGAAAGACAACAAAGGGACCGAGGCGCTCAATCCCAACGGACTCATGCAACGCAGTATC
>JBEISY010000104.1:0-6307 GCA_040375175.1 Chitinophagaceae bacterium | reverse complement strand
GCAATCTCGCCCTGGATTATATGAACATGAGTACAGCACCTGCGGGCAAAAAATAGACCGTGAAGAAGCAACACCTTCCAACAAAGATCTGTGTGACCTGTGGCAGACCATTTACCTGGCGAAAAAAATGGGAGAAAGTATGGGAGGAAGTAAAGTATTGCAGCGATAAATGCCGAAAAACAAAGCTGCCGCGATGAGCGGCGGTTTTGTTTAGGCTTTAGGGGAAGGGTTTAGGGGAAGGCCGTTAATTATTTTGGATCTTTAGTACCCACGCGTAATCTGTAGGTAATTTCAGCGGCAGTTGGATCTCCACCTGATCCCCTACCATCTTCCAGGGCAAGGGAGATTTCACGCCGAGCATCCGCACTTTAGATCCTGCAGCGGGCTTTACGGAGTTCAGCAACACCTTATAGTCTTTATGCCCTGTAATGATCGCATAGGTGTACATTCCATCCTTACTAGCGGTAAAGCGTACCTGATCTCCTTCCTTGTATTGTTTTCTAGAATGCGTTCCATAAATGGCTTCACCGTTAACCTTCAGCCATTTACCCATCTCGGCCAGTCTCTCCACACTGGCTTGCGGAATCAGTCCCGTTGCCTCAGGTCCCACGTTCAGTAAATAGTTTCCTCCTTTTGCCGCTATATCAATCAGGTTGTCGATCAGCATTTTGGACGACTTCCAGTTCAGGTCGTTTTTCTTGAATCCCCAGGAGTCGTTCATTGTCATACAACTTTCCCAATCCGTGTCTGAAGTACCTTCCAGGATCTCCTGTTCCGGTGTGCCAAAATCACCAGCGGCATACGCGTAAGCATTCATCCCCTGCATACCCTGACGTCCCTTCCCTACCCTGTTATTGATGATCAGGTTTGGCTTCATGGCCCTTAACCAATTGTACAGTTCTTTCCCCTGCTCTTCCGTCCACTCCGGAATCCATTCCCCATCAAACCAAAGCACTTCAGGGTCATATTTATCCAACAGTTCTTTCAATTGTGGTTTCATATACGTGTCTCTATACTTATTCCAATCCGGCTTCTCTGTATGCTGATGCGTATATTCCTTCTTACTCTCGGCATCCGGTTGGTGCCAATCCATAATGGAATGATAAAAACAAAGCTTGATGCCTTCGGCTTTACAGGCTTCAGACAACTCCTTCAGGATATCTCTTTTAAACGGACTGGCATCCATAATATCATAAGAAGATACTTTGCTGTCCCAAAGACCAAATCCATCGTGATGCTTTGAAGTGATCACGATGTATTTCATGCCGGCCTGTTTCGCGATCCTTACCCATTCCTTTGCATTGAATTGCTGGGGATTAAACTGGCGCACATACGTTTCATACTCCGGAATAGGAATATTCGCCGTATGCATGATCCATTCCGCAACACCTTGCACTTCCTTGCCCCTGTAGATCCCGGCCGGCACGGCATAAGCACCCCAGTGAATGAACATGCCAAAAGTTGCGTCACGCCACCACTGCATCCGGGCATCTTTATCTGCCTTGGACTCCATGGTATAGTCTTTCTGGGCGAAGACGGTGTTGCAGATCAACACGGCGAGCAGGAGGATGCGGTACTTCATTATTAGTTATTTGTTATTGGTTATTGGTTGATTTTTTGAACACACCTATTTCACTCAATCTTGCTGGCGATGCGGTATCGGTTATGCGTACCCGAAGTTTGGTAGTGGTCACTTCCGGGAAATACAAGATCCGGCAGGGCCCAATACTGGTAGCGTTAGCAATTTTTTTCCAGGCACCGTCTATCCATGCATCCACTTCCACTGCACTAATGCGCTGACCAGATCGTATATCTTCCCGAAGCCTGACCAGATCAAACCGTTGGGGCGCCGTCCAGCCCGCTTCAAATGTATCGCCATTTACGGCGCTAAACCGGTCAGCGTCTGTCAGCGCAAGGGGAAGGCCTTTTGCGGATAATATCATGTTTTTCCCGAAGGTCTGCTGCAACATCTCGCCGAATGTTTCCAGTGACCGCACGTCATTCTCATGCAGGAGTCCCCGAGTATCTGGCGAAAGGCCCAGATCCAGCGCAGCGCCCCTGCCCACGGATTTCAAATACAGATCAAACAACTGCTCTGGCGTCTTTACTTTATCGTCTTGCTCCGGATGATAAAACCAACCGGGCCGCAACGGCACATCACATTCAGCTGGCGTCCACTGCTTACCGAAGCGTTCTCCACCAGTAAGGTTTGTTTCACTGACATCTCCCGGGCCCGCTTTTGTTTTTCCAGGCAAGGGAATCGGCGTTAGGGTTGCCCAATTGGTTTCTCCTGCTTCACCACGCTCATTCCCTACCCATCTCACATCGGGACCGATGTCAGAAAAAATATTGGCACCGGGTTGCATCTTTCGCGTCATCGCCCAGGTGGTGTCCCATCCGTAGTATGTGCTTCTGTCCACATTGACTTTGTCTTTCCTGCCGCCGTAATATCCATCACCACCGTTGGCCCCATCGTGCCAACTCATAAACAATTTACCATAGTTGCTATAGAGTTCACGTAATTGCTCCCGATAGATTTTCACATAGGCTGGTGTGCCGTACAGAGGATTATTCCTGTCCCAGGGTGAACAATACACGCCAAATTGCAAACCCGCTTTTCTGCAGGCTTGTTCCATCTCCTTCACCAAATCGCCTTTCCCATTTCGCCAGGGGCTCTTTGAAATATTATATGGAGTTGTTTTGGTAGGCCAAAGACAAAATCCATCGTGGTGCTTGGCAACAAAAATGACGCCTTTGAATCCGCCTTTCTTCACGGCACCAATGATTTGATCCGCGCTGAACTGTAGGGGATTAAAGATCGATGGGTTTGCATCACCATAGCCCCATTCCTTGTTCTCAAAGGTGGTGGGTGTAAAATGGATGATCACATACATTTCCAACTGGTGCCATTCCAATTGCCGTGCAGCGGGCGTTACGCCAAAAGGTTTATCCTGGGCCACCATAGCCTCTGCAAGCATGCAGTATAAAATCAGTGTCCAAACCTTCCTCATTGTACAACAGTATTGTTTAGTGTTCCGATGTGGCCAATAGAAATAGACACTTTATCTCCCGGCAAGAGCGTAAAATCATCCGGTGGAACCATTCCCGTTCCGGTCATCATGTAACAGCCTTTCGGGAAATACAGTTCCCTGAGTAACCAGGATACCAGTTCATCATGCCCTCGCTTCATCTGGCTGATCGCGATCTGCTGTTCAAACATCAGTTGCCCGGTTCTTTCTATACGCATATGAATGCTGGCTTCTTTTTCAATAGGAGAAGCGGGAACGTACAAACACGGACCCAGCCCTGCACTCTGTTCATATGATTTTGCCTGGGGTAAATACAGCGGGTTTTCTCCTTCAATACTTCTTGAACTCATATCGTTCCCAATGGTATACCCTTCAATAGATCCAGCCGTGGAAATGAAAAGCGTGAGTTCTGGTTCCGGGACGTTCCAGACTGAATCTTTCCTGATCCGAATCTCTTGGCCCGGCCCCACCACTCGATAAGGCTGCGCCTTGAAAAAAATCTCTGGTCGCTCTGCACTATAGACCCGGTCGTAAAAACTGCCACCGCCCGCATCCTTTGATTCCTCCATTCTCGCGTTCTTGGAACGGAGGTAGGTAACCCCTGCGGCCCATACTTCCTGGCTTTGAATGGGCGCATCAAAATCCAGTTCAGGCAAAAAATCAACTTCATGCCAATGGGGCAGATCAGCGAGTAGAAAATGATGGAGGCCCTTCCGGTTCACCAAATCATCCCATACATATTGATGCGTGAAGGTTTTTCCCTCGTGTACCAACCACACGTAATGGTCCTTTTTATACAGCAGCATATCGTAATGTAAAAACTACCGGGTAAAAAGTCAAAAATTAATACCTTTTGGCCGATATTGTTTTGCATTCATTCAATCAAGATCATGTTTTCACTTGCAGGTAAAACAGCTTTGGTGACGGGCGGCGCAAGCGGCATCGGACTGGCTATTTCAAAACTATTCGCCGCAAAAGGCGCAACAGTGCATATCCTCGAGATCAATGGCAAGCTGGCACATGAGGAAATCCAACAGATCCGTAACAATGGTGGAAAGGCAGAGGCCCACCAAACAGATATTACAAAGCAGGAAGAAGTACGTGCCGTGGTGAACAGTATTGCAGCACAGGACCCCATCGATATCCTCGTCAACAACGCCGGCATTGCACACGTAGGCAATGCGGAGACCACCCAGGAGGAGGATTTCGACAGGCTCATGCTGGTGAATGTAAAAGGTGCGTACAACTGCATCCATACCGTGCTTCCGTGGATGCGCGGCAGACAACAAGGCGTGATCCTGAACATGTGTTCCGTAGTAGCCAGCGTGGGGATCCCTGATCGTTTTGCCTACAGCACCACTAAAGGAGCGATCCTGGCGATGACCTTGAGTGTGGCACGCGACTATGTAAAGCAGGGCATCCGATGCAATTGTATTTCTCCGGGACGTGTACACACGCCTTTTGTAGATGGCTTCCTGGCAAAGAACTATCCCGGCAAAGAAGAAGAGATGTTCGCGAAACTGGCTGCAACACAGCCCATCGGCCGGATGGCAGAGCCACACGAAGTGGCCACCCTAGCGCTTTATCTATGCAGCGATGAAGGATCCTTTGTGACGGGAAGCGACTATGCCTTTGATGGCGGGTTTATTAAGATAGCTAATGGCTAGTAGCAAATGGCTATTGGCAAAAGTCAATTATATGAAGTTATTCAGATTTGGTTCAAGGGGTAAGGAAAGACCCGGGGTTATTTTTGAAGGAAAGAGATTAGACGTATCTGTATTCACGCCAGATATTAATGAAGCGTTCTTTGCCGCCAACGGAGTAGAAAACCTGGCGGTTTGGCTGGCAGGAAATGCGGACCAATGCCCGGAAGTTGCAGAGGATATCCGCTATGGATCCGCGGTGGCCAGGCCCTCAAAAATCATCTGCGTGGGGTTAAACTACGCACAACACGCCATTGAAAGCGGTGCCCAACCACCTGCTGAACCAGTGCTGTTTTTTAAAAGCACCACCGCACTATGTGGTCCACATGACGATCTCATCATCCCCAAAAACTCCATAAAGACAGATTGGGAAGTGGAACTCGCAGTGGTCATCGGGAAAAAATCAAGCTATGTGGATGAAGCAGACGCCATGCAACATATTGCCGGCTATGTGATACACAATGATTACAGTGAACGGGAATTCCAACTGGAAAGAGGCGGACAATGGGTGAAGGGAAAAAGCGCCGACAGCTTTGCGCCCATCGGTCCCTGGCTGGTTACACAAGATGAGATCGAAGATCCGCATCACTTACGGTTATGGCTAGACGTAAATGGGAAAAGGATGCAGGATTCCAACACATCGGATCTTATTTTCAAATTACCCTTCCTGATCCACTATATCAGCCAGTTCATGACCCTGCTGCCAGGAGACATCATCACCACAGGCACACCCTCTGGTGTGGGCCTAGGACAGAAACCGGAACCCTGGTACCTTAAACCCGGAGATATCGTGCGGTTGGGTATTGATGGCTTGGGTGAACAACAACAACAGGCTGTCGCGTTTTCCCACTAATGCCCAATGCCCATTGCCCAATGCCTAAATAGCCCAATGCCTACCATCGACGCACATATTCATTTTTGGAACTACGATCCCGTAAGGGATAGCTGGATCACAGACAACATGGCTGCCATCCGAAGGAACTTCACGCCACAGGATGCACAAAAAGTTTTTCTGGAGAGCGATGTGTCAGGTTGTGTTGCCGTACAGGCAGACCAGAGTGACCATGAAACACATTATTTGTTGCAACTAGCCCGTGAAAACGATTTCATCAAAGGCGTAGTTGGCTGGGTTGACTTCAATGCTTATCAACTGGAGGAACAACTTCATGCCTACAAAAAACAACCCTTGTTGAAAGGCTTCAGGCATATCATCCAGGAACAAGCGGACGAAGCTTTTTTCACCAATAAAGCTTTCATTCAGTATATGTCTTTGCTTGCACCGCTGGATTTCACGTATGACGTGTTGATCTATCATGACCAGTTGCCCCAAGCCATTCGTTTTACCGAGAGATATCCGGATCAACGTTTTATCCTGGACCACATCGCCAAGCCGGCCATAAAACACAAAGCATGGAAACAGTGGAAAGAAGACATCAAAGTACTTGCGCGGAATCCGAATATGTACTGTAAACTGTCTGGTATGATCACGGAGGCCGACTGGAAGCAATGGCGGTACGATGACCTTACTCCTTACCTTGAAATTGTTGCGGAGTATTTTGGGACAGACAGGCTTTG
>JBEISY010000457.1:0-1964 GCA_040375175.1 Chitinophagaceae bacterium | reverse complement strand
CCCAAATGGTAATGGGCGATGCATTGGCGGTTTGCCTGATGGAGGTTCGTGGGTTTACCAGCAGTGATTTTGCCAAGTTCCACCCCGGTGGCGCACTCGGCAAGAAACTATACTTACACGTGTCTGATCTGTATCCGCAGAATGCCAAACCCCAGGTGGGTCTGGATTCCCCGCTAAGGGATGTGATCATCGAGATATCTTCAAAGCGACTTGGCATGGCGGCCGTCTTAACCGAAGCGGGTGAGCTGCTTGGTGTGATTACCGATGGTGACCTTCGGCGGATGCTCCAAACAGGCGGCGACATCCACCAGATGACGGCATCGCAGATCATGACGAAGACTCCAAGGACGGTAGAAGCATCAACCCTTGCAGTGGGTGCGCTGGATCTGATGCGGAAGAACAATATCACCCAATTGCCTGTCATTGACGAAGGCAAATATGTTGGCGTGATCCATTTACATGACCTAATTAAAGAAGGATTGATCTGATGAATAGTAACCATTATGTGGCCATTATGGCCGGTGGAATTGGTTCCCGGTTTTGGCCGATGAGCAGGACTGATTTCCCGAAACAGTTTTTGGATATCCTCGGAACAGGACGTACACTCATCCAGAACACTTACGATCGTTTTGCCAAGTTTATACCGAAGGAAAATATTTATATAGTCACTTCAACCGAGTATGCTTCCATTGTTCAGGAGCAATTGCCGGATATGAAGGTCGATAACATTCTGTGCGAGCCATCGCGGAAAAACACAGCGCCATGTATTGCATACATCGCATACAAATTGAAAGCCCTGAATGCAGAAGGGTCGTTGATTTGCGCACCTGCCGACCATCTCATTCTGGATGAAACGGGGTTCACCAAGGTCTGCTTTGAAGCCTTGAATTTCGTTGCCAAACATAAATCATTGATCACGCTTGGCATTAAGCCTTCACATCCAAACACAGGCTACGGGTACATTCAATTTGAACAACAGGGTGTTTCAGACAATGTGTATAAGGTGAAGACATTTACAGAAAAGCCCAACCTCGAGATTGCCAGGTCATTTCTTGCTTCCGGTGATTTTCTCTGGAACGCCGGCATCTTTGTTTGGCAGGTACAAAACATTGTTGCCGCCTTTAACAAGCACCTGCCTGAGATAGCTGAGCTGTTTATTGCTGAAAACGATGCATTCAATACTGCTGAGGAAACTGCAGCCATTCAAAGGATTTATCCGCAGTGCACCAATATCTCCATTGATTATGGGATCATGGAAAAAGCCGATAATGTTTATGTGATCCCTTCAAGCTTCGGCTGGAGTGATTTGGGGACCTGGAATTCTGCCTACGAGAACATGGAAAAAGACTATCTCGGTAATGCGGTGTCTGGTGATAACGTAATGGTGATTGACGCCACCCGATGCATGGTGCATGGCAAGGATGATAAACTTTACCTTCTACAGGGTATGGATGATTATATCCTGGTGGATACCGAAGATGTGCTGTTGATCTGTAAGAAAGAGAAAGAACAAGAGATCAAGGAGTATGTGGCAGAAGTGAGGCGGAATAAAGGCGACCGATATCTTTAGGAGGTCGCAGGTTGCAGGTCGCAGGTCGCAGGTTGGCAGCGCAATTATCGTGTAGCCATTACGGATACCATTTGCAGGCAATGTGATGCAAGTGTCTCGTCCCCGCTTATCTCAACCAGTTGGCGCGCATCTTCAATGCTGATTCCTTTTGTAAAAAGTTTCCAAGCTGTGGATGGGGACATCGTTATTTCTCCCGATAAAATTGTTTCTGGCTTGTCTAGTAGTTTCCATCCTGATGCGAGCATCTTCAATTGCCAAATCCCTCCGGCTTCACCACTAACAACAATTTGCACCGTGTTTCCGTCATTCACTTTCACTTCTCGATAGGTATGCGGAAGGCCTTGCATCAAGGTATCCATGAAAGGAAGGAACAGGGTTTTGGTGATCAGTACTT
>JBEISY010000355.1:0-2932 GCA_040375175.1 Chitinophagaceae bacterium | reverse complement strand
TCACCCAGTTATTAGAGGAATGGCAGGGGCTTAAAATGTTTGTTTCTGCAGATGCGGTTTCCGGTGCAGACGGTACATGGTTGCAGCAGCAGTGGGATCTGGCCAGGGTACAAGCTGGGCCGGGAAGTCAGGAATTTCTATTCGTGATCGATGAAGTGCAAAAAGTTAGCCAATGGAGTGAATGGGTGAAGAAGCAATGGGACCAGGACACCCGTGAAGGGCGGAACATTAAACTTATCCTCCTCGGGTCTTCACGGTTGTTGCTACAGCAAGGACTTACTGAATCATTGGCCGGTAGGTTTGAACTGCTGTATGTGGGTCATTGGAGCTTTTCGGAGATGCGTGATGCGTTTGGGTGGACGGTTCAACAATACATTTGGTTTGGCGGCTACCCTGGTTCGGCAAGCTTGATTGACGATGAGGATCGATGGAAATCCTATGTGCGGGATTCACTGATTGAAAGCAGTATCTCCCGGGATATCCTGATGATGACCCGGGTAGATAAGCCGGCACTGATGAAGCGCCTGTTTGAATTGGGTTGTTTGTATTCCGGACAGATTTTATCCTATACCAAGCTGATGGGCCGGTTGCAGGACGCGGGCAATACCACTACCCTTGCCCATTACCTGGGTTTATTGGATACGGCAGGATTGTTAACGGGCCTGGAGAAATATGCCGCCGATGTGGTGCGGCAGCGGAGTTCCAGTCCCAAGTTTCAGGTCTATAATAATGCATTGATCAGCGCGCAAAGGCCGGAGCATTTTGCAGATGTTGTGAGTGATCCCGCAGCCTGGGGCCGGATGGTGGAAAGTGCCATTGGTGCCCACCTGTTAAATGTTGCTGCAGCAAAAAAATACGCGCTGAACTACTGGCGCGAAGGTGGAAACGAAGTGGACTTTGTGGTTCAAAAAGGCAAGCATTGTATTGCCATCGAAGTAAAGAGCAATGCATCTTCAACGGGCAAGGGTATGCAGATGTTCAATGACAGATTCCATCCCAAAAAAATTCTGTTGGTTGGAGACAGTGGTATTCCGGTCGGTCAGTTTCTTGCGATGGATCCTGAGGAGTGGTTATGAATAACTATGGCTTCATTTGAATTGACTTCCATATGATGCGGCATTTTAATATCGCTGAAATGGGTAACAAAGATTGACGAATGAAAATGTGGCACTGACCATTGCGACAATTACTTTCATTTTGGAAATAATTCATTCTGTAACGGGTTCGATTAGTTTAAAATGTTGGAAAAAAACATCATTAAAATGAAATATTATCATTTAAGATGGGAAAAACCAACAATTATTTGTAATTTTATTGTCGTTAAAATCCAACATTAAGATTGAAAATGATTATAATGATGGAAAAATCCAACAATTACTGGCAAGCGATGAGTGATCCGGCTCTCCTAAAGCATATAGGTGATTTTCTTAAGCAAACTCGTTTGAAACAGAACAAGACGCAACAACAGGTGGCGGCTTCGGCGGGAATTAACAGATCAACCCTTGTGCAAATGGAAAAAGAGGGCAGGGGAACACTATTGACTTTCATTCAGGTGCTGCGCACATTGGAACAACTCTACCTGTTCCAATATTTTGAAGTGCCAAGTTCATTAAGTCCGCTTCAATTGGCAAAGCTGGACAAGCAGAAAAGGCAAAGGGCCAGTACTGCACCAATCCGGACCACCAACAGTAAATCAGATTGGTAATGATCACTACGGCGTATGTCAATCTGTGGAACAAACGGGTAGGCGCGGTGGCCTGGGATACGGAATTGGCCCTTGGGTCCTTTGAATTTGAACCTGCCTTTTTAAGAACAGGTCTGGATCTCTCGCCTTTGAAAATGCCAGTCGGGAATGCAAACGGGAGGGTATTTTCCTTTCCCGAACTTAGAGAAAAAAACACCTTCAGAGGATTACCAGGTTTACTGGCAGACGTATTGCCAGACAAATATGGTAACAGTTTAATCAACGCCTGGCTGGCTAGTAATGACAGGCCCGCCAACAGCATGAATCCGGTTGAAACACTCTGTTTTATCGGAAAGCGGGGAATGGGAGCATTGGAGTTTGAACCCGTCGTTCCCAAGACAACCAATAATGCAACCAAAATTGAAATCAATTCATTAATTGACATCGCCCAAGAAATACTTGCAGGGCGTCAGGAATTTAGTACCAGCTTAACCGCCGATGAGGCAAAAGCGCTTACTGATGTGATTAAAATTGGTTCATCGGCAGGAGGTGCCAGAGCAAAAGCAGTGGTGGCATACAACGAGAAAACCCGCGAACTCCGATCTGGCCAGGCTGATGCACCAAAAGAATTTAGCCACTGGTTGTTGAAGTTTGATGGAGTAGCAGATTTGCAATTAGGTGTATCCTCCGGATATGGGCGTGTGGAAATGGCCTACTACCTGATGGCGAAAGATGCTGGAATTGATATGATGGAATGTCGGTTATTTGAGGAGAACGGAAGGGCGCATTTTATGACTAAGCGGTTTGACAGAGAGGCTGGAAAGGGTAAACTTCATGTGCAGACTTTCTGCGCCATGGCGCACTATGATTTTAACGAAGTGATGTCATACAGCTATGAGCAATTGTTTGAAACAATGCGTACCATGCTTTTGCCTTACCCGGAAGCCGAACAGTTGTTCCGGCGCATGGCATTCAACGTTATGGGTAGGAATTGTGATGACCACACCAAAAATTTTGCATTCCTGATGGATAACAAGGGCAGATGGACATTGGCTCCGGCATATGATGTGTGTTACTCCTACCGCCCAGGCAGTCTATGGGTTAGTCAACATGCACTCAGTGTGAATGGTAAGCGGAAGGATATCAGCCGAGAAGACCTTCTGGAGGTTGCTAAAAAAATGAATATCAAGCAAGCCAATGACATTATACACCAAGTGAAAACTGCAATTGCCGGATGGGGTAGGTATG
>JBEISY010000185.1:0-4734 GCA_040375175.1 Chitinophagaceae bacterium | reverse complement strand
TATTTTTACTTCAAGGGAAAGATTAACGGTGCCGGGCCTTCTAATCACGATTTCCCAAGCCCTTGAGACGGTAAACCTGACCAGTCTCTTACAACCGTATTATCAACTGCTGCCCATTGAACTGATCAAATTACAAGCACAACACAGCGATGCAGGGCGTGAAATAAAATGTGATATTTTCCCCGCAAATGAATTTCATCGTGGATGGCTGCAGAGAAGCGCATCGGGAAACAACTATGAAAATATTTACCTGATTCCCACCGCAAAGGGAAGGTATATCGATGAGGATCCTGCATTAATGCAGCAGCAAGCGTATTACCGGGTATTGGCACTTGACAAGGACAACAGACCATCCTACAGCAAGGAAGTAAAGGTTGCTGCACCAGCAGGGTCAACAAATGTAAAGATCACCGCATCTTATATTGAGATGGTATCCACATCACGAATACAAGGTGTGATCCGCATCTATGACATGAAAGGGAGCAAATGGATCGATCAGGCGTTTGCACAGCTGAAAAGAATTGATATCAGCAATTTGCCCAGGGGACAATTCATAGTAGTAGTTTCTGGTCAGGATGGCAATATCCTTACGAGAAAGTCTTTCATCCGCTGATCAGGATTGTTCTTCACGATGTTTCACCACAACCAGGTCATCCACTTCCACGGTGATCGGCATGAGACCAAATTGAAGGATCGCTTTTTTTCCACGGATCTCCTTAATGGTGCCCACCTGGTTGTTTTGACGCATCAATGCAAGATCCCCGATCCTCGGTTCCCCGCCCACTTCAACAAACCTGGCATTTAATTTCTTTTGCTTTTTCTCCGAAACCTGTTTTTGTTTCTGTGCAAACAACAGCACCTGTAGCTGTTTCATGAGTTCTTTTTTATCTTCCTGCCCTTCTGCTTTGCGCCAATCAAATACGATCTGTTTCAACTTCCGCTCCATTTCTTTCAAGTACTTGATGCGATCCTCGGAGATTCTGTTTTGCTCTCGCTGCAGTTCCACCTGCTGGCGATGCTTTTCTTTGTCCAGATGAATCTCCATTTCTTTCTTCAGTCTTTCATTATGCTTAATTAACTTCTGAAGGTCTTTGTCCTGCTGTTCAACTTTACGGAGATCCTGCTCTGTTCTGTTCAGTAATTTATCAAGGCTGAAATGATCCTCATCCACCAGCTTACGTGCTTTATCGATGATCCTTTTCTCCAGTCCGATCCGTTCTGCAATTGCAAATGTGTAAGAGCTTCCGGGTTTACCCACGTTGAGCTGATACATCGGCAGCAGGTTCTTTTCATCAAAGCCCATGGCACCATTAATGATGCCGATTGTTTTACCAGCCATTACTTTCAGGTTCAAGTAGTGCGTGGTCACCACACCGTAGGAATGTTTCCGAAGCAATTCATCCAGGATCACTTCCGCAAATGCACCGCCAAGATTGGGATCACTGCCACTGCCTAATTCATCAATGAAAAATAACGTTCGTCCACTGGCAGTCTCCATGAAATGCTTCATGTGTTTGAGGTGGGAACTATAGGTAGACAGTTCAAACTCGATGCTTTGGGTGTCGCCGATATGGATCATCAGCTGCTTGAAAATTCCAAAGACGGATCCTGGTGCAACCGGTACCAACAGTCCGGCCTGTACCATCATCTGCAACAGGCCAATGGTTTTCAGGGTAACGGTTTTACCACCCGCGTTGGGTCCTGAGATGACGAGGATGCGACTCTTCTCATCCAGCTTCAGCGTTACGGGTATGGTGGGTTTTCCTTGCTTTCTATTGTAGAGCAGTAAGAGTGGATGATAGGCCTTGATTAGGTCAACCTGGGATTTATCCACGAGCTCCGGATAGATGCCATTGACATCCACACCAAACTTCGCCTTGGCGCGTATGAAATCGTAGATGCCGAGGATCTCATGCCATTGTTGTAACAAGGGTGCATGACTACTCAATCGGCGGGTAAGGTCCCGAAGGATCCGGTACACCTCTTTATGTTCTTCACTCTCCAATGAAAAAATTTCATTGTTGAGCTCAATGGTTTCCTCGGGTTCAATGAATGTGGTTCTGCGTGTGTCACTCTCACCGTGAAATATGCCTTTTACCTGGCGCTTGAATTCTGCCTGCACGGCCACCACTCGTCTGCCGTTCAGGAAAGACTCTTCTATGTCTGCCGTAAAGCCCGATTTGTTCAGCTTCTGGATGATCTTATCAAACATGCGTCTTAGTTCAGACCTGCGCCTGAACAGGCTCATCCGTATCCTTGCCAGGTCCTCGGAAGCGTTATCCCGCACCTGCCCCCCCTCGTCCAATACTTCATCGATTCCGGTGATGATGGACTTTTCAAAATGGGTTGCACTGATGACTTTGTATAGTGCAGGATAGTTCTCGGTCCGGTCCGCATCAAACCATCGGAACAATTGCTGGGTATGTTCCGCCAGTCTCCTGATCTGCATAAAATCCTCCCCGGTGAGTACGGCGCCCTGGATACCCAGCAGTTTCAGTTCACGATGAAGATTGATGGCCTCTTCATTGGGAAAGTACTGTCCGCCATTCAGCAGCAGGAGGTATTCATTGGTCTGGGAGAGCTCCAGGTCAATATAATCCTTACGGGTATGGATACGCATCTGGGTAGCGCGGGTACGCCCCATTTCCGTATTGCAATACTGATGTACAATCTCCCTGATCTTGTCAAACTCAAGTTGATAATCAGCAGATTGCGGGAAGAGTTTCACGTGAACAATAATTTTTAAGGCTGCAAAGATACAGAAATGCGGTGGGGCGCTTGCACCTTCCACAAACCATTGTTAAAGTGAACATAATTCTTACATTGCGGCCATACGGATTAACATAAAACACCTTATTAATCCGTTGGCGTTTAGGACATTTGCACTGATAAAATACAATGAAAAAATTCTACCCGGCCATTTTACTCCTGATGACCACCTTCGCCTGTACCCGGCGGGAACAGTTGCACACTACGGTACCCGTAGCTGAACACCTTCAGGCATCCACCAATCAGATGAACAACGAAACAGCAATACTTGGCAATGGCTGCTTCTGGTGCACAGAAGCTATTTTTCAACAGCTCAATGGCGTAGTGAGTGTCCAAAGCGGATACAGCGGCGGTCATGTGGAGAACCCCACGTACGAGGAAGTTTGTGAGAAAACCACTGGTCATGCCGAGGCCATCAAAGTGGTATATGATCCCTCAAAAATCAGTTTCGACGAATTATTAGAAGTATTTTGGCAAACCCATGATCCAACTACCCTGAACCGTCAGGGAAACGATGTGGGCCCTCAATACCGGAGCGTGGTCTTCTATATGAACGAAGAGCAAAAGAAGAAGGCAGAATTCTATAAAGAGAAGCTGGGAAAAAGTGGAGCCTTTGACAGCCCCATCGTTACTGCCATCGAGCCATATAAGAATTTCTACGTGGCAGAAAACTATCACCAGAATTACTACAAACTGAATGGCTCCCAGCCTTATTGTTATTTTGTGATCAGGCCAAAGATGGAAAAGTTCCAGAAAGTTTTTGCCTCAAAGCTGAAGCAACAATAGCTATTTGCTAGTAGCTACCAGCTATTTTGGTTTTGCGTAACTCAAGGAGATTCAGCGCATTCGGCTGGAACCCTGTAATACCGGGCCTTACGAGGTGAATGGCCATGTCATACCATAAAGGAATCACTGGCGCTTCATCCATCACGATCTGGTCCATCTGCTGGTAAATCCTATACCGTATGGAGTCGATGGTTATGGTAAGTGCCTTGTCATACAACGCATCAAACTGCGCATTCTTAAAGCGGGTATAATTTGGAGGTGCAGGGTTCCGACTGTAGAAGACAGACAAATAATTTTCCGCATCCGGATAATCGGCGATCCATGAGCCACGGAAAAAAAGCGCTTTGGATTTGGCGATCTCCTCCAGGAGGGTTGCCCTTTGCACAGTTTCCACTTTCACCTTCATACCCACATCTTCCAGTTGTTTCGCCACAAATGCCCCAAGCTCTGCATAGATCGGAATGGTTTTGAGGGTGATGATTTCTGCCTCCGATGTATATCCTGCTTCTTTGAGGAGCTGCCTTGCCTTCCCGGGATCATATCCATACCCTTTCACTTTCTCCATACTGAATGATGGTAGTCCAGCCGGTACGAAACCCGACTCTGCAGGCGTGCCGATGGAGTTTCGCAGGTACATCATCATCTTGCGTCGGTCAATAGCGTGGTTCATGGCTTGCCGCACTTTCTTCCATCTTAAAGGAGAAGCTGAAAGCAAACTATTGGTGGTATCATATAGAATACCTAAATACTCTGTATTCAGGTACGGCGTTTTGAACATTTGGATCCTGCTAACCCACTCCGGCTTTAAGTTGCCGGTTTTGGAAAGGATCTCGTCTTTAAAACTCGCTTCGATGTCATTCACAAAATCAAGTCTGCCCTGCCTGAACTCCATGAACTCTGTGGCTTTGTTGTCCAGGAAACTCAATTTCACAGCTTCAAGGTAAGGAAGGCGATGTCCCGTACTGTCGGTTTCAAAATAACCTTCAAAACGGTGAAGGATCAGGTTCTGCCCTTCTTCCCAGCTCTTCATAACAAATGGACCCGTTCCAACCGGGTTGCGCCTGAAGTCTTTTCCATATCGCTGCACCGCTTCTTTTGACACAATTGAACAGTACTGCATACTAAGAATGCCCAGGATGGGCGGAAAGGGTTTCTGCAGTTTTATCTCCACGGTAAGGC
>JBEISY010000052.1:0-8633 GCA_040375175.1 Chitinophagaceae bacterium | reverse complement strand
GCCTTGGCCGCTTCGTCAAAACTGATGGAACGGTAGCCGGGATTGTTGACATCCGGGCTGAGGGAAAGGGTTTTATTGAGTGGGCCGATGGCTCCCGCTACAAATGGCCCGCCCCTGGAAGGATCGTAGTTGTTCGACTGTTTATATTCCTCCACGGCTTCCCTTGCGCAGGCAGCTGCAGCGAGATTGAGTTGGCGCGACAAATGACTCATGTCATAATCAGCCATAGAGATTGCCTGCGCGTTGAAGGTGTTTGTCTCAATAATATCTGCGCCAGCCTCAAGATATTCTTTATGAATAGCGCGAATAATGTCTGGCCTGGTGATGCAGAGCAGCTCGTTGTTTCCTTTCACATCAATGTGCCAGTTACTGAATTCCTTACCTCTATAATCGGATTCCTCTAGTTTGTAGCGCTGGATCATTGTACCCATTGCGCCATCAATCACGAGGATCCTGTGTTTCAACAAATCCTGGATGGTCTTCATGTCAATTTTTTTAAAGCGATGCTGTAAAGGGAAACTGCCACTGGAGAGAGATCGATGCGTTTATTAGTTCAGTTTTCTTTACAGCTACAGGCCGAACAATAAACAAATCTGCCTGTGGCGCAAAGATAGGGAAAAAGTTCGCAGGTCGCAAGGTCGCAAGGTCGCAGGGCCGCTGCGACCTTGCGACCTACGCGACCTGCGAACTAGCTTTATTTGCCGGAAACATAACTCTCAATCGGCAATCTGTTCTGAAGGCTTCTGGCAAGGGTCATTTCATCGGTATATTCCAATTCCCCGCCAAAAGCGATGCCTCGGGCGATGGTAGTGATCTTCACCTGTCTGTCTTTCAGCTTTTTTTGAATATAGTATATCGTAGTATCTCCCTGTATGGTGGGGCTGAGGGCGAAGATGATCTCTTCCACTTTGTCTTTGGTCACCCGGTTCAACAATCCTTCTATCTGGAGCTGATCCGGGCCGATCCCATCCAATGGGGAGATCACGCCACCCAGCACATGATAGGTGCCGTTGAATTGTTGGGTGGCTTCAATGGCAATGACTTCACGGATGGTTTCCACCACACAGACCAATTCCTGTTTGCGGGAAACGTTGGCGCAGATGGAGCAGATATCAGCATCGGACACATTGTTGCATCGCTGGCAAAACCGGATCTCTTTACGCATCCTGCTGATCACTTCACTGAACTGATCCACCTGGTTTGCATCCTGTTTCAAGAGATGAAGCACCAATCTGAGTGCGGTTTTCTTGCCGATACCGGGCAGCTTGGCGAATTCGCCTACAGCACTCTCCAGTAGTTGTGATGAAAAGAACATGCTGCAAATTTAACCTTGATTCATGACCTCCTGCAAATCAATCTCCACTTCGTTGTCCCAGTTGGGCCTGATATTAAGCCTTTGTTTCCTGGGTATAACGATCTCGGGCTGTATTTTCCTGCTGAATTCTCCCGGATCCCAGATACCGTTCCCATTGGTATCAAAGAGGATCCTCAATTCATAATCTCCCGGTTGGATCAACGGAATAATGATGCGGGCCTGGTTGATCTTCAGGCTCCTTTTTTTGGTATCGTTCACAAAGAACATGAGCACTGGTCTCTTGGAAGTATCGAGGTTATTGGCCCGGATCAACAGGCTGCCGTAGTCGGCTTCTTTTTTACTTTCAAACCTTAAAGTGTCTGTTTTCAGGACCTGGTTACCCAGAGAATCTTCAGCCAGTCCTTTCTCAATGAACAAAGCGTATTTGGTGCCGGGTTTCCAGGCGTACTGAATGCTTGCTGTGCTGGAATCCAGGCGCAAACGATAATCCGGTAGGCGGTTGAACTTCTCATCCGTCAGCCTGATTTTTGCCGTATCGAATTTGGTAGGATTCCGTTCAAAGCGTAACAACAGGTCACCAAGGATATCAAGGGTACCAGTCTCCAGGTTGTTCTGGAATTTCAGTCTTTTATCGTCTTTTGAAGCAGCTACTTTGGGAAGGCCGGTAATGATGCGCCGGGTTGTAGTATCTTTTTCCTCATACGCGTATAATTTAACGGGCTCACTATTATCTCCCACTTCCACAGGTTGATTCAGGAAAGCAATCACCTTTTTCGGGGAATCATATCTCATCTCAACGCCATCTTTGATTGCATAGAGATTGTAGGTGCCGGGTACAACAAATCGGAAGGTGAAAAACCCTTCTTTGTTGAGTCTTGCAAAATACTGAGGTGTTAGTTTCTGGAAGGCGGTATCAGAAAGGTTTCTATGCAAGACAATAATGATGGTACTGTCTGCCTTTCCCGTTTCTGCCAGCAATACCCGGCCAGAAATCTTTGCGGTATCCAATTGGGATCCTGTGCTGAAAACGTAAGTGAAATTTGGCAGTGGGTTGTTTTCATTGATATCCTGCAAAGCATTCCCGAAGTTGATGGCGTAGGTAGTGTTGGCTTGAAGGGAATCTTTCAACTTGATCGTCACTGTTTTCAGCTTGGCATCTACCTGTGGCAACGCGGATGGAACGGGACTCACCACCAACTGTTGTTGCAGGTTTTGCAGCTGAACATATTCATCAAATTCCAGTACAATCCTATTGGAGCGCATGTTCACGGCAGAGTCAGCAGGCATAGCCCGCACGAGCCGGGGTGCCAGCGAATCTCTCTTGCCACCGGTTGGCGGCACGGGCTGACCACAGCGGAAAAAAAATGCCGTCACTACAAGAAAAAAAATACTGACCGAAAATCGATATATCATGTGCTTCTGAATCTGCCTGCTGCAGAGGCTCGCAAACTTACGTTGTTTCCTTTTTACCGATGGATTGTGCTTGTTAAAACCGTCTTTACATCGCATCTTCTTCTTCCAGCCGCAGGTAGATCTTATTGTCCTTCGCAAAGGTACACCAGCTGCAATCTTCTTTTCCGCATCCTGTATAGAAATCATGCTTGCGGATCCTGTCCCAGACCTCATGGATCTGCTGTTTGACCTCTATTTCATCCTGTGGAGTGATATCGATCCGTTGCTGATGCCATTTTCCTTTCTTATCGGGCTCCACGAAATCAAATACCACGTATTGCACCTTCCAGTTTTTAGGAAGAAGGTCAACCAGGATTTTATAAAACACCGCCTGCCGCCAGTAGTTTCCACCATACGGGTAGTCGTTGTGTTCACCCGGCCGCCGGAAACGGTTCCGGGACTTTTCCATGTCCCCTGTTTTGAAGTCTGTGATCACGATCTGATTACCTTCAAAGGTGATGAGGTCTGTGAAGCCACGGAGTGGGATCTCATCCAGTGCAACTCCATCCAGCTTGTATTCCGACAGGAGTACCTGAGGTGGCGTTTTACTTTCGAAACGATGGGCGTGGAAGGCTGTAAGAACTTGTAATCCGTGGTCTGTATATCGCTTAAAACTTTCTTCTGTAAAGTGTTCTCTTTCTTTCAGTAGTTCTTTCCGGAACTGGTCCAGAAATTTACGCACCTCAGGGAACTGCGTTTTTCCTTTGCCTTCATCATACATCAACTGCAGGGCCTCATGCACCGCTGTACCGAAAGAAGCGTTTTCGGATTTGGCACCCGGCACCTTCACGAGATTGGTATAATAGAATCCCAGTGGGCATTCCAGGAAATTGTTCAGCGCAGAAACGTTCATGACAAATTTCGCCAGCAGCCCATCGATATATCCTTTTTCGATTGCGGCCATCACGGGCTTTGCAACCACACCGAAACGCAATTGCTGGTACGTGTAAGTCATTGCCTGATCTGGCTCTACCAGCTGTTCCGGGATATCAAGCGTGGCCCTGATCTCTTCCAGGAACATGGAAGCGATGACGGGCTTTCCTTCATTGGTGGCCCTTGGATAGGAGATATAAAGGTGTTTCTCCGCACGGGTGATGGCAACGTAGAAAAGACGTCGCAGCTCTTCGCGATCTTCTTCCTCCGTCAATGCCTCATCAACCCCTCCTTCAAATATGGAGGGTGGCATCGGAAAGCCTTTGTTGTTTTTCTTTTTCTGTTCCCAGACGTCTGAACGGGCACCTAACAGGAATACGTAACCGAATTCAAGGCCCTTGCTGCCATGACAGGTCATCAGGTTCACACCCGTATCGTTACCGGTGGTCTGGATCAGCGGTAGCGGAAGACTGTTGGCTTCCATCAGGTCAATGATCTCCACGAATTCTTTCAAGGTCATGAGCGGCTGCCGGTGTGTTTCCTCCTTGATATGATCAAAAAGACAACTCAGCTTTTCCATCAGCCTGACCTTGTCCTCGTTTTGGTCTATATAAGCGAGGATGCCCGCTTCATTGATCAGTTTTTCAAACCAGCGTTGCAGGGGCATGTTGAAGGAGTCTTTCTGGAGGTTGTTCAGCAGGTCTGCCAGTGCCTTGATCTTGGCCGATGTTTCGTCTGCCGCAAACAGCAACCCCTTCTGTGCTGCAGAAATATTCTCAATGTGCTCCCGCAAGGATCCTTTTCTTTCCCTGGTGATCCTTGCAATTTCTGAAGGCACCAGCTGGAAGAAATGATAGTGCATGATCTCAAACAGCAGGTATTCGCCACCGTTAGGAAGATCGTTTTCCAGGTTGATGTAGCGAAAGAAGTTGAGTACATGGCGGATGAAGGGATCTTCCAGTAGATTGATGGATCGCTTGACATAAAATGGAACACCACCTTCCATGAGGAAGCGCTGGAACTCGTCCCCGAATTTATGTTCCCGATACAACACGGCGATCTGTCCGGGTTTCACGCCCTCTCGGATCAGTTGTTTGATGGATTCTGTGATTTGCAGGTTTTCGGCAAAGTCATTATGGTACACCCTTACTTCAGGAAGGATATCAAGTCCACGCCGGTCGGGTCTTGCAGCTTGCAGATCTTTGGTGAGTCCATCGATCTTCAATATCAATCGTTTCTGGTTTCTGCTGATCAGTCCACCCGCTGCATCGAGGATAGGCTGCACACTCCGGTAGTTTTCTGTTAGCACCACGGTGGTAAGGTTGCGGCCCAGCTTGTGCCGCATGGCTAGCATGTTCTCGATGTTGGCGCCCTGGAAGCGATAGATACTCTGGTCATCGTCCCCAACCACAAAGAGGTTAGGGTCTTGTTCCCAATAGGAGGTGAGTAGTTCCACGATGCGGTTCTGGGAACCGCTGGTGTCCTGGTATTCATCTACCATGATGTATTGCATGGATTCCTGGTAGGAGAGCAGCACTTCTTTATTGTTGGAGAAGAGCCGGATCACCCAGTTGATCATATCGTCAAAATCATAACGGTTGTTTTTGTCCAGGATCTGCTGGTAACGGGAAAAGGCTTTTACGGCTGCGCGTGACCGTTGGAAGCGATCCACTTCTTTTTTTCCGTCTGCGGTGAGGCCTTTTTCAGGCGTCTTTTTGTAAGTATAGTTTTCAGGGATGGTGACATCGATGTAGTGATCGATATGCCGGATGATGTTGTCTGGCTCCCAAGCTTCCCGTTTGATGTTGGAGTAGAGCCTCGTGAGATTGCCGAGGTCAAAATACACTTCCCCTTTCATTCTTTTCAGGGGGTCATCGTTCGCAAACCCGTCGATCAGTTCTTTCATGAATTGAATTCTTTCAAGCTCGCTCAGCGGTTCCAGATCCTGTTTGCGCAGAACCCGTCCTTGTTCCTGGATCACTTTATTGCAGAAGGAATGGAAGGTGTGGATGTTTACTTTATACGCGTCACTGCCAAGAAAACGGGTGAGGCGTTGACGCATGGCCACGGTGCCAGCGTCAGTGAAAGTGAGGCAGAGGATATTCTGTGGTTGTGCATCGGTTTCCAGCAGGATCTTGGCGATGCGGAGGGCGAGGATCTGTGTTTTCCCTGTTCCGGGTCCGGCGATCACCATGACCGGACCTTCGATGGTTTCAACCGCTTTTTTCTGGCTGTTGTTCAGTTGGGCGTATTCTTTTTCGTAGGCCGACAATAGTTTTTCCGGAAGCGTCAACATAAGGGCGATTTGCGTGTTTAAACGAAGGTTCAAGTTAAAGGAAAAGGATCTACTTTATGGCAGTATATGAGATAAGGGAAAAGCAAGCGTTGCCGGTATCATTGGATGAGGCGTGGGCATTTTTTTCGCATCCGAAGAACCTGGCTGAAATGACACCTGAATATCTCAACCTGAAGTTCACCAATAGTTTGTTCCGGGATGAGATGTATGCGGGCCAGGTGATTACTTATACGGTTAAGCCTGTTTTGGGTATACCGATGTTTTGGATGACAGAGATCACGCATGTGAAGGATCGGGAATTTTTTGTGGATGAGCAGCGTGTGGGCCCTTATGCTCTATGGCATCACCAGCACCATTTCAGGGAGATCCCCGGAGGTGTGGAAATGACGGACATCGTGCATTATAAATTGCCAGGATGGTGGCTTGGCGATATTGCCAATACGATGTTTGTAAGGAATCAACTAAAAAGCATCTTTACATTCAGGAGGGCGAAAGTAGAAGCGCTTTTTGGCAAATACCAAGCGAATAAGGAGATTGGTGTATAGGTTAACAGCGGCTGTTGTATGAATGCAAATTAATGGACAGGCCGTTGTCACCCTATACCCACTTAGTGGTATGTAATGCATATGAAGGCTAAGTTCTTCATATGCAGGCATTGGGCATAGGGCACTAGGCATTGCCGCACTGCCGAATTGTCACATTACCCAGGTATTCGGGAGATGTATTTCTCGATCTGCTTGATCTGGTCAACCACCTGTTTAGCGGTCGGCTTTTGGGCTTTAGCCCGGCGGAAATAGTCTTTTGCAGCGCGGAATTCCCTTTTTTGCATCATGATCTGAGACATTTGCAGGTAAGCCAGCGCGGCACTCTCTTTATCGGGAATACCCGCTTTGAGGGCGGCACGGATCAGGGATTCGCCTTTTTTCATGTCCCCTTTCTGGATGGCCATCATGCCCAGCTGGAGTTTATTGGCGCCCTCTGCTTCCTTCATAGGAAGACCCAGGTCCAGGGATTTATTCATGTGTTTTTCGGCGGAATCGAAGTCCTGCTGCATCATCGCGATGTTGCCTTTCAGGGTATAATATACGGAACGAACGGGCTTGTAGAGCAGGTTAGGGAACCATACCAGGTCCAGCACCTTTTCAGCCTTTTCAAAATCCCCGGCTTCAAGGTCAGCCTGAATCAGCCTGAGTGGACCGAAGAAAAAGTGGGTGAAAAGCATGATCACCGCAGCCAGGTAAAGGATGAACGCGGGCCAGAAACCACTGAGCACATGAACCAGCACGGCTATGGCCAAAACCACGAGGCTGATCCAGAATCTATATCGGATAAACGTATCAAACCATTTCATGGCGCAAAGATAAGGCAGCTAGTGGAGGCTTGGCTACTGGCGGAGATATTTATCCTTAATTTCGGCCCACATGTATTTGAGGAAAGCCTGGCATTACAATAAACCATTTTTCATCCTGGTGGCCCTGTTTATCATTGGACAGGTATTTGTGACGTATAACCGGGGGATGGTGTTTAGCCCCTTTTATAATTACTCCATGTACGCTTATCCCTGTCCTCGAGCGGATTCCATCAAGGTTCTGGAGATGTATGCGGATGGGAAATCCCTGGATCCTTCCCATTATTCCACACGGGAATGGGACAAACTGACAATGGCATATTCTTATTCTGCAGAACTGCAGGGAAACGAGTGGGTTTTAAGTGAAATTCAGCGATTGACCGGAGGAGTTGGACTTGCCTGGCCCATCGATCCCTACCAAAATAAACTCAGCGCAGGGGAAATGAGTTTAAAGTGGCGGTCTTTATTTTTTAGTGTTACAGGCAGAAAACTGGATTCTGTGAAGTGGGTTTATTACTATCCGGTTGAAGGAAAATGGGTCAGAAAGTGATTGGCGGCAGAACCATAAGGCAATCGGTGGTGGTGGCGTACGTAAGCGTCTTTTATGTACTTGCGCTGTGGAAATGGCTGGAAGGAGGTTGGCTGTATCAACATGCGCCATTTGTTTTCCAGACCAGAATGGATGGCACCACATGGCTGTTCATGCGCTCGGGCCTTCACCAGTGGTTGATCAGCCATCCGGGCCTTTACTTTTGGGCCGACCTCATTTTTTATAGCATGCCCGCCCTGTGGTATGTAGTGGATCTTCGTTATCCCGGAAGGTCATGGCTGGCTGGATGGTTTATGCTCGTTGTGAACTGGGTTTATGTTCAGGCATTTACCTTGTATCCCACCAATTCCATCGAGGGGCATTTTGCCTGGCTGATGATGCCCTTGTTATTTTTGATGAGGGATCAAAAGGGTTTTTCGTTGATGCTCGGTGGCCTGAGGTATGTTTTCCTGTTTTTCTTTTTTTCTGCCGGTGCATGGAAGATCTATTTGGGTGGTGTTTTCAATCCTGACCAGCTTTCTGATACACTTACCTTTCAACATGGCCATTTACTGGCCCTCTCTCCTGAATCTTCATTTACAAAATGGATCATGTGGCTGATTGATCACCCGCTACTTGCTCACTCATTATATATACTTGCCACTGTTATTGAACTTGTCTTTGTGATCGGTTTCTTTACGATGAAATGGGATCGATGGCTGATCATGTTGTTTTTTCTTTTCCTTGTTTTTGACAAGCTCATCATGCAGATCGAATATTATGAAATGATACCAATGCTTATTCCTTTATACTTTGCTTC
>JBEISY010000254.1:0-3926 GCA_040375175.1 Chitinophagaceae bacterium | reverse complement strand
TCGATGGCTTCTTCATTGCTCTGGATCTCCGGTGCAAATCCACCTTCATCGCCTACGTTGGTACTGTATCCTTTTTTCTTCAGCACAGACTTCAGGTGGTGGAAGATCTCAACACCCCAACGAAGGCCATCGCTGAAAGTTTCTGCACCTATCGGCATCACCATGAATTCCTGGAAATCAATTTTGTTGTCTGCGTGTGCACCACCATTCATGATGTTCATCAATGGAATGGGAAGTACGGTGCTGTTCACGCCACCAAGATATCGGTAAAGGGGAAGGTTGCTTTCAATGGTAGCTGCTTTGGCAATGGCCATGGATACGGCCAGCGTTGCGTTGGCGCCGAGTTTGTTTTTATTTTCTGTTCCATCGATCTCGATCAACCGGGAGTCAATGAAGGTCTGTTCATTGACATTGAGGCCGATGAGTTGATCCGCAATTTCTTCGTTCACATTGTGTACTGCTTTGAGTACACCTCTGCCCATATAGATCGACTTGTCATTATCCCTCAGTTCAACGGCTTCGTGTTTGCCGGTGGATGCGCCAGATGGCACCGCAGCCCTTCCAAGTGCGCCGTTCTCTGTGATCACATCTACCTCAACAGTAGGATTTCCTCGGCTATCAAGAATTTGCCTGGCGCGTACATCGGTAATAAAGCTCATTTCAGTTCTTTTATTTAATTGACTTTTTAAGGTTGGCCGTAAGGTCCCGAAATACTTCTTCGAGGTTGCGGCTTTCGGTCTGCAAAGAAACGATATTCAGGCTATGCTGCAAAGCCATCTCCATGAGTTGTTTGTTAAGCTGTTCGGTATCATGGGTGCCCAACAGCCAGGTGTTTGCGTCTTTTTTTTCCGCACTGATCACCGCCGGGAGCCTGTTGAGCCATTCACTTTCCAGCACTTCCCGGAAACTTACACGAATAGAAAGATGCTTTGATCCACGGGACAGGTTCTCCAGTTTGTCATCCGCCACCAGCTTCCCTTTATTGATGATGATCACCCGGTCACAAAGCGCCTCCACTTCCTGGAGGATGTGGGAAGAAAACAAGACAGTTTTTGCTTCGCCGAGTGTTTTGATCACATCCCGTATCTCTATGATCTGGTTTGGATCCAGACCGGAGGTAGGCTCGTCAAGGATCAGCACTTCCGGGTCATGGATGAGCGCTGCCGCCAGTCCCACACGTTGTTTATACCCTTTGGACAACTGCCCGATCTTTTTATGTTTTTCGGGTGCGAGCCCCGTGATACCGATTACTTTTTCAATGGCCTGTTGCGGATTGGCAACCTGGTGAATACCGGCAATGAACTCGAGGTATTCCCGCACATACATGTCAAAATAGAGTGGATTGGCTTCGGGAAGGTAGCCGATCTTTTTTTTGCGTTCATTGATGGGATCGCCAGACTTGATGCCCGCCACCTCAATTTGGCCACCATCGGGCTCCAGGTATCCGGTGATCATTTTCATGGTTGTGGATTTCCCCGCACCATTGGGACCGAGGAAGCCAACGATCTCCCCTTTTTGAATGGAGAACGAAATATCATCAACGGCCCGTTGTTCACCGTATAGTTTTTGTAAGCCCTTGACAGTGATAGACATAGTGTAAAGATAAGGACTAGCAATTAGCAATTAACAATTGGCAATTGGCAATTAGCACTGGTTGTTGGAAGTTAGTGCCATTGACTAAAATCCACCTACCAAAAACCAGTGCCAATTGCTAATTGCCAATTGTCAATTGTCAGTTACTGCTGTATTACTACCGTCGTTCCTATCGGCAGCATTTCATATAACTCAAAAATGTCTGAGTATTTAGTGGAGATACAGCCATTGGTCCAGTTCATGAATTTGTCAACGGCGTATTCTTCGCTTGGTTTGGTTCCATGAATGCCTATTCCCCCGCCAATTTTGGCTGACTTCGGGATGGCGCCCTGGGTTCTGCGTTCCTGGAAGCGTTTGACGCTTTCGTCATTGGGATAATCCAGCAGGAGGAAGCAGCCCCAGTCTTTGTGGTATTTTTTAGCGACGATCTTAAAACTGCCATCGGGCGTCAGCCGGTCGCCTTCCATTTTTTTATCTGACTGGTTTTTATTGCCAAAAACGACCGGATAGGTGGCTACCCAACCGTCAGTGTCAAAGACGGTCATTTCATATTCGGATTTATCGATCACCACTTTGTATGGTGAAGACGGCGTTGAGAAACCAAGCAGGTACGAAAGAATGAGCAACAACATAGCTAAACGATGATATTATATTCAACGTTTAAAGCGCAACACTATTTTGTTACCAGGCAGATAAGAAAACGTGAATTTTGATAAAATACACATTCTCACAGCCTTAATGGCTAACCACGGCACTAAGTGTTTTTGCTTCAGCGATCATTTCTTTCAGGGTGTCAATGGCGGGAACCCTGCCACTGATGCCAAATTTCTCATTGACTTCCAGCAATTTGGTGTGAAGGTTTTCCGCATTGCGGTTGGCAAATTCTTTTACCGAATCCACCCCTGCTGCTTCCAGCAGCTCAGAGATCTGTCCAGCCACACCCTTGATGCGCATCAGATCAGCATGATTAACCCAGGTAAGGATCAGTGATTCCGGAATACCGGTTTTGTCTGCCAGGTCAACACGGTCTTTCTTTTTTCCACCGTATTGTAAGAGGTCCGAAGTTGTGTTGATGCCAATGCGACCCAGTTTTTCTGCGTAGGTAGGGCCGATGCCTTCGATGTCGATTACTTTGTAGGACATAGTGTCAATTTTTAAAATAAAAAGTAAAGATTATAAAGTAAAAGCAAATTACTTCTTCCTTTTTAATTTTATAATTTTTACTTGTAAATTCACCTACCAGGTGTCCGCACTGAACCTGATCCCTACATTATAAGGGTATTGCTCAATTCCATATTTGTGGAGGGGTGTGAAGGCATAGGATCCAAAGAGTTTTACAGGACCGATCCCCAATTCCGCAACATAGGCCAGCTTCCATCTTTCCAGGTTGAAATCGGTTTTTTCTTTCTGCTTGCCGCGTTCATCGCTTTTCTGTTTCTGACGGGCACTGTAGAGGAAGCCACCACTAACGCCTACGCTTAGTTGTATCCCCCCGTTCCGTGCATTTGGCGTTGCATTGAAGTTCAGCATCAATGGCGCAGTAAAGTAATCCGCTGCAAGCTTATTTTTTGAGAACAGCACAGCGTCCCTTTTTACGAAAACGGTACCACCGTCTACATAGGTGATGGGTGTTTTGTAATAGTAATTGTTGTTCTCGATACCGAAACCATATTGCAGGTTGATCACGTGTTTATAAAGATTCAAGCGCTGCATGAAAAACCAGAGACTGAAGTTAGAGATCCTGATCCCCTTGGTAGCGAAGTCGCCTTCGTATAAGGGATTGCCCTGTGGATTTTGAAGAAAGCCTTGTGCTTCTGCTGTATTATAATTGGTTCTATCGTTAAACCCTGAATAGCCGATATCAAATACCAACCAGTTGGTGCTGATATTACTGCGTTTATACGTTCTTTTTTTGTAGGTAGGGTTGTTGGTGACATCGTAGTTTGATCCGCCCTTATTCACGATGATAATACTTCCCACACGGATGGTGTCACCGTCTTCCCTGGTTCTCGTTGTGTCTGATTGGCTATATCCTGCCTGGTAACATGCTGCTGCCAGCATGAGCATCATTAACTTTTTCATACATCCTTGTTTTTGCGTCTTTAAATTATCTGGGTAATCCTATTTCGAAGTTGGCCACTTTTACGATCGCTTTTTCAGGATCGGGATTAGTTGCTTTATTGTAGATGCGGTTTACTTTTCTGATCAGGCCCCGGAATCCTTTTCTGGACTTGTTTTCATCGCCGGTAAATTCTTCCTGGCCATTGAACTGTTCCTGGTTCAACGCATCGGAAACATAATCTGTTTTCACATTCATCGCTACAACTTCCTGC
>JBEISY010000179.1:0-4782 GCA_040375175.1 Chitinophagaceae bacterium | reverse complement strand
CCGCTCCTTAAAAGGTCATTGAGTGTGCCGATAACGGGTAAACCTGCGCCCACATTGGTTTCAAACAGGAACCGTGTATTGAATTCACTGGCGAGTTCTTTCAACTCACTGTAATGCGCAAACGAAGATGATGCAGCTATTTTATTGCAGGCCACCACCGCAATACTTTTTTGCAACAGGCGCGGATAAACTGCCGCAACATTTGCACTGGCGGTTACGTCCACAAACACACTGTTGCGCATATTCCTGTTGATGATGTGCTCCACAAATGAACTAAGGTCAGCAGCATCCCCCTGCTCCAGCGCGTTTTCCCAGTTGCCATTCAATCCATCATCCCCAATCACCATTTTCCTGCTGTTGATCAACCCAACAACTCTTACCTGCAGGCGCAGGTTTTTTAACAGGAAAGCCGACTGTTGTTGTAACTGTGCAAACAAACGACGGCCCACATTGCCCGTGCCAGCCACAAAAAGATTTACCTGACGATAGGTGGTTTCAAAAAATTCCTCATGCAGGATGTTCACTGCTTTTTTAACGTCTGCAGTGCTGATCACCGCAGATATGTTGCGCTCTGAGGAGCCCTGTGCGATTGCTCGTACATTCACGCCATTGCGTCCCATCGCACCAAACATTTTTCCACTGATGCCGGGATGGCTTTTCATATGTTCACCAACGATGGCGATGATGGAGAGCGATGTTTCTGTGCTCAGGGGTTCCACCTTTCCCAATGCGATCTCCCGCTCAAATGCTGCATCAACAGCGGAACGCGCGCGATCCACAAATAGCGCATCAATGGCTACGCAAATGGAATGTTCCGATGAGCTCTGGGTGATGAGGATGACATTTATTTTTTCTGCCGCAAGCGCTTCAAATAGTCTTTTTGAAAATCCGGGAATGCCGATCATCCCACTGCCTTCAAGACTGATCAGGGCAACATGGTTGATACTGGAAATTCCCGTAACCGTTTCACTGCCCATCACGGTTTCATTATGGATGCATGTGCCTTCATCGGTTGGCGCAAATGTATTTTTTACCCATACCGGAATGTTTTTCGACATCACGGGCTGAATGGTAGGCGGATAGATCACTTTAGCACCAAAATGAGAGAGTTCCATCGCTTCTTTGTATGAAATGGCGGGAATAGGCCTGGCATTGGCTACCCAACGAGGATCAGCGGTCATCATGCCAGAAACATCGGTCCATATCTGCAGCGCCCGTGCATTGGCGCCGGCAGCAAAAATAGCAGCGGTATAATCTGAACCGCCCCTGCCAAGGGTAGTAGTAGTGCCATCTTTATCGGCCGCAACAAAACCCGGTATAATGAAAAGCTTCCTTGGTTGTTTCAGCAGGGATGCGATGGCTGCATTCGTAGTTTCAACATCCACAATGGCATTGCCAAAATGATTGTTGGTCCTGATCACCTGCCTTGCATCGATCCATTCGCTGTTGGTGCCATCCACCGCAAAGGCTGCCGCAAGCATGCGTGAACTCATCAATTCCCCAAAACTCATGATCCTGTCCAGGGTGCGGGCAGACAGTTCGCCCAGTAGGTAAATGCCATTGAGGATGTCTTCCAACTCATTGCAGTAGGTCTTGGTGAAACTCAGCACATGGCTCTGGTGTTGTACCGGGATCAATTCCTTGACCGTTGTTAAATGACGTTCTTCAATAGCCGTGAGTATGGATTTATACAATTCGTTACCGGCAGCGGCTTTCTTACCACAATCTATGAGTTGATCGGTGGTGCCACCCATCGCGGAGACAACCAGTATGATGTCATCGGATTTCAGGGACTGATGAACGATCTCCCTGACTTTTTTCATAGTTTCGGAACTCCCTACGGAGGTGCCGCCAAATTTCAGTACGAGCATATAGTTGTTTTGCGTGAGGTTAAAAGGGTTTACCTGAATAAGTAGCCGAAGCCCGGGGATGATATGGTAAAGCACAACCCTAACGGGTTGTAATAGTGGTTGTAATGGTAATGGAAGCAGGAACGGCTGTGCCGGTCTGGAAAGAATGATATGTAAAACGACTCGCCATTACTTTGATGAATTTCAAAGATAAGGGGAATATCTTTGACAAACAAGTGAAAAAATGCTGAATTCTAATAGAATCGTCATTGTGCTCCCGGCCTACAATGCTTCCCTTACTCTGGAGAAGACGATCCGGGCCATCCCTGATCTGGCAGATGCGGTGATTGTGGTGGATGATCACAGTGCAGACGATACGTTTCATCTTGCCAATAAACTAGGTGTTGATAAAGTGATCCGGCACGAGCGCAATCTTGGCTACGGCGGTAACCAGAAAACCTGTTATCGTGAAGCACTGGCCATGGATGCGGATATCATCCTGATGTTGCATCCGGATTACCAGTACTCACCGCAGATGATCCCTGCGATGTGTGCGGCCATTGCATATGGCGAGTATGACGTGTCCCTTGGCTCAAGGATCCTTGGGAAAGGTGCCGTAAAAGGGGGTATGCCAGTATACAAGTATTTTTTTAACCGGGTACTGACCCTCGTGCAGAACATCCTCATCAACCAAAAACTTAGTGAATATCATACCGGATTCAGGGCTTACCGGGCCGATGTGCTTCGAGACATTTCTTTTGAAAGCAATAGTGACGATTTTGTTTTCGATAATGAACTGCTCTGTCAGATCCTCAAAAAAGGATACCGGGTTTGTGAAGTGAGCTGCCCAACAAGATATGATGACGCTTCATCGAGCATTGATTTTTCCCGATCCGTGGTGTATGGCTTAGGTGTTTTGCGGGTAAGCCTCAGTTACCTGTTGGATTCCTGGGGCCTTTATCGTTCAAAATTATTCAGAAAACCTTAAGGCCGTTTATATAAAACGAAGTAAACGGGCCATTGGCCGGAGCGTGCAACTACATTCCACGATGATTGGAGCGTGTGCATTTGTTCTTCGGTAAAGTCATTGGAAATATTGGAATAAAGTACGTAAGTATTTTGTTGGAGATCCACAGAAGCGAAATGTCTTTTGTCTTCACTGAGATCTATTACTGAAGACGACATCTCGTACGGAAATCCTGCGCCGGTTTCGCCGGGATCAATCTCTTGTTCCCTCATCTTTTCCATCATGTTTTCCCGATGCTTGTAGTAACTGTAATGCAGGGGCATGATATCCCAGCCTTTTGAGATACGGTCTGGGTAGATCCAGAAGAATCCACTGACCAGCAATATGGCGCTGAAAATGACATAATTCTTTAGCTCCATTTGTTCTGATACAATTGAAAAGGCAACCAGGGTAAGCGTGGCAATGCATGGATAGAGGTATCGGTGCATCAGCAATCCTTTGTAAAGGAGTTGCGGAATGACCAACATACAAAAGAAGATGGCAAACAGGGTCAGCAACGCTCTTGTTCTCCCACTGAGCCGATCCCGCCTGAAGGCCAGCAGAGCAAGGGGAGGCAACCAGAGGAACAGCATACCCTGGTCTGCGAACCGCCAGGCCAGTACCACCAGATTTTTGAGAAATCCATTCCAGCCTGCGGGTTCAAAAGATGGTGCCCACGGTGACCCCAGGTGGTATCCAAACCACCCTTTTTGCTGATAATGGAAGAACAGGAATCCTCCAGCAAGGATTGCAGAAGGGACAAACAACAAAAGATACCTGAAGGTGCCAAGGAAGGTTTTGCGATAGCTGTTATCACGTAGCAATCCAAACAAGGCAAGTGCTGCAACGCAAACCATTCCCCGCATGCTCACCATGGCCAGCAACATTGATCCCAGGATGATCTTCAGGTATCGTTGCTCAAGGATCCCGAAGAGCGCGGTAAAAAGACCTGCAAACAGAATGATGTCCGGGCTGACCAGCATCGACTGTGTGAGCAGGATGGGGTTCAGGAAAAAGAGGATTGCCAGAAGGGGGTAATTGAGCGGGAAAAAATGTTTAAGGGTTAACAGCATATGCCAAACCGCTACGAGCAGAAATGGCAACATCATCAGGTGGCTTTGGATCAGGCCTTTTCCCAGAAATTCCCACACCCGGGCCAGTAGCCAACCTGTAAGGGGAGGGTGGCCACTATCGATATGATCAGGCAGTAACAGGCTGTTGGTGCCATGGGAGAAAAACCAATCGGCTTGCGCGGACGCAAGATGGGTGGTATCCCAAAAAAATGAATGCTGCAGGGAAAGTAAATAACAGATTGTGAGCGGAACGAGGGCCCATATGGTTTTACGCCATTCCATACGGTATGCAAAGTAAGCTAAGCCTTCGGAACTCTGTGAATTATTGAGTAGTTTAGGCAACAATATTTCCCTCAAAACAATGAGTCAGCATTCCTCTTCTTCTCTTTCCCTGTTCAAGAATCTGGTTGGCATCAAATTTCAGTTGTACAACAGCCTGTTTACGTCCCTTCCTTTTCATCGCATTGAAAAAACAGGTATTATGCTTTCGCTGTTGCAAGCCAATTGTGAAGATGGCTACAAGAAGCGAATGAGCCCCGGAGAGATCCTGAAAGATTTTTTTCAGCGGCACACGGCTTACGAAAAAGAGCAGGAGCAGTTGGATCTGCTTTTTCGGTTTGTACAGTATGTAGAACGGCAGGTTGTTTTGTTTGATGCACTGGAAGATGCGGCTTTTACTGAAGTCAATGATATGAGCGGCGCAGGAACATTAAAGCATCTGGAATCAGAAGTTGTCCAGAAGAATATAGACAAGGAACTCTCCCGCAAGTTATCAGACTTTGCGATCCGGTTGGTACTAACGGCACACCCTACCCAATTTTATCCCGGTTCTGTACTGGGGATCATCAATGAT
>JBEISY010000156.1:0-5081 GCA_040375175.1 Chitinophagaceae bacterium | reverse complement strand
GTTGATGGTCTGGCGGTGGGGGGTGCTGCTGTTTGAAGGAAAGGCAATACCGCAACAGGTCTGTATGGCGAAAAGGATCTCTTGTGATCTTGCTGCCCAGATCTGCCGGGATGCCAGGCAAATGCTTGGAGGGATGGGAATCACCGGTGAGTATCCTGTGATGCGTCATATGATGAACCTGGAGAGCGTGATCACCTATGAAGGAACACATGATATTCATTTGCTGATCACGGGTATGGACGTTACCGGGTTCAATGCCTTTGGCTAGTAGATGAAACTATTGCTATGCGTATATTTTTGATTGGATTCATGGGCTCTGGCAAGACCACCTGGGGCAAATTGATTTCGGAAAAGATGGTTCTTCCTTTTTTTGATCTGGATGAGATCATCGAAAATCGTGTGAATTTAAAAATCAATGATATCTTTGAAACGAAAGGGGAAGATTACTTCCGTAAACTGGAAGCCGTTTGCCTCAGGGAACTTCACGAAAAGAAAGACTTCATACTGGCCTGCGGCGGAGGAACGCCCTGCTTCTATGATAATATGATGATCATGAACTCTCTGGGTTCTACCGTTTGGTTGAATACACCCAAACAGGTGATGGCTACCAGGCTTTTACAGGAATCAGGACACAGACCGTTGATTCGATCGTTATCGCCGTTGAAATTGCAGGAGTACATTGACGATAAGCTGGAAGAACGACTGCAATTCTATCAACAGGCAACAATGATTGTGGATCCTACGGTGACTTCCCCGGATAAATTGATACATCAACTACAACATGCATAGAGGATATATTAAATTAGGGGCTTTTCTTAGTGCACTGAGTGTGCTAATGGGTGCTTTTACCGCACATCTCTTGAAGAAATACCTGGCCACGGATGTACTGGACACTTTCCAGACTGGGGTGCAGTATCAGTTTTACCATAGTATTGCTCTGCTCATTGCAGGCATCCTCTTAAAACGCTATCCCAATCCGCTCGTCATGTGGGCAGGCAGGCTGTTTGTATTGGGAATCATCTTCTTCAGTGGCTCTCTGTATCTTATGGCCTTGTTGGAAAGCTTTAAAGGGGTAGGGCTTGGCGCATTCGGACTGCTGACGCCCATCGGTGGCTTGTTTTTTGTTGCAGGATGGATCTCACTGATGATGGGTGTGCCTTCAGAGAAGCTGATGGGGAACGACTAATTTCCACATCCTCAAGATTTTAAGGCTAAAAATCTTAGTTTTGCAGGGAGTTATGGCCAATCGTCTAAAATCCACAAAGAAAAGCCCTGATCCGGGAAAACTGACTGCAGAAAAAGAAGAAAGAGTACTGTTAACGGAGGTCGTCAAAGATGAGCGTACCAGAAAAATCGCTGGTGTCGTTTTTCTGATGCTCTGTTTTTTCTTTTTCGCTGCCTTTACTTCTTATCTTTTTACCTGGAGAGAAGACCAGGATAAAGTCTTTCAGCATGGGATCGCAATCCTTGCGCCCAACGACTATCCCATTTCCAACTTGTTGGGGGCCTTCGGTGCTTATCTCTCCCACCTGTTTTTTTATAGAGGTTTTGGCGTTGCTTCTTTCCTTTTCTGTTCTTTCCTTTTCGTATTGGGCGTAAATATGCTCCTAAACAGAAAGATTTTCTCGATTCCCCGGAACATCAAGTATCTCGTATCAGGATTACTTGTTTTCAGCCTGAGTTTCGCTTTTTTATTCCAGTCTAGTTCATTCCACTGGGGCGGCGAGGTTGGCAATCAACTCAACAAGTGGCTGACAGGACTGATCGGTACCATGGGAACTGCTGTATTTATTTTTGTTGCTTTTTTTTCATACATCATCTGGAGGTTCAATCCAGCATTCAACACCCCCAACCTCAAATGGCCGCGTAAAGAAAAGCAACCTGAATCGGTAGATATAGAAACAGACGAAGAGGGGCAAGTAGAAGAAGAGGATGAAGAACTCAAGCCAGTAAAGGGTAACCGTTTGAAAAAGAACAAGGGCGCTGTACTCATGATTGAAGAGGAGCTGATCCCGGAATCCACCAACTTAAAAGTAGTAGAAAAAGAACTGCCCACAGAGCCTTTGCCAATAGTACTGGAGACACCCACTGAAGAACCTCCGAGGCAAAACAACAGTAAACAAAAAGCGCCTGTCAATATTCCGGAACTGGAGATCAAACCTACTGTTCCTGAAGTAAAAGAAGAAGAACTCAATGCCCATGACAAGGTGGCCAAATTGCCGCCTTATGATCCCGTGTTGGATCTCCGGGATTATAAATATCCTAAGCTTGATCTGCTGGACCAGCACAGCAATGAGAAAATTGTCATGGATGCTGCTGAACTGGAGGCCAACAAGAACCAGATCATCAACACCCTGAAAAATTATGACATTGCAATACAGAAGATCGTAGCTACTGTAGGCCCAACAGTGACCCTGTATGAAATTGTACCTTCAGCAGGTGTTCGGATCTCCAGGATCAAGAACCTCGAAGATGATATTGCACTCAGCCTTTCTGCACTGGGTATACGCATCATCGCTCCCATTCCGGGAAAAGGCACGATCGGTATTGAAGTGCCCAATGTGAAGAAAAGCATCGTAGGGATAAAAACCCTGCTGGCTTCTGATAAGTTCCAGAACACTCATTATGCGTTACCGATAGCCCTTGGCAAGAAGATCGATAACGAGCTTTTTATCGTAGACCTTACCACCATGCCGCACCTACTGATGGCCGGTGCAACCGGACAGGGAAAGTCTGTGGGCGTGAACGCTATTCTGGTTTCGCTCCTGTACAAAAAACATCCCTCACAGCTGAAGTTTGTGTTGGTTGATCCCAAGAAAGTGGAATTGAGTCTTTATCGGTTGATCGAAAAACACTTCCTCGCAAAACTTCCAGGAGAAGATGAATCTATCATCACAGACACCAAGAAAGTAGTTCACACACTTAATGCTTTGTGCATCGAGATGGATAATCGGTATGACTTACTTAAAGAAGCCGGTTGCCGTAACATCAGGGAATATAATGAGAAATTTGCATCGAGGAAACTCAACCCCGAGAAGGGACACCAGTTTCTTCCATTCATTGTATTGGTGATCGACGAATTTGCTGATCTGATCATGACTGCCGGTAAAGAGATCGAGATGCCAATTGCCCGTCTGGCGCAGTTGGCACGTGCCGTAGGTATTCACCTGATCATTGCCACACAAAGGCCATCGGTGAATATCATTACCGGCACCATCAAGGCCAACTTCCCGGCGCGTATTGCCTTCAAAGTATCTTCTAAAGTAGACTCCAGGACCATCCTTGACACCGGTGGCGCCGAGCAATTGATCGGCAGAGGAGATATGCTGATCTCTTACAATGGCGAAGTGACCAGGCTGCAGTGCGTATTCGTGGATACACCTGAAGTGGAACGTGTTGTGGATTTCATTGGAGAGCAAAGGGGCTATCCGCAGGCCTTCCTGTTACCGGAGTATATTGACGAGAAAGATGCAGACGGTAAAGAATTGGATGTGTCTGAACGGGATCCGTTGTTTGAAGACGCTGCAAGGCTGATCGTGCAAAGTGGTGTGGGATCAACTTCATTGTTGCAAAGAAGGATGAAATTGGGTTACAACCGTGCGGGCAGGTTGATGGACCAACTGGAGATGGCTGGTATCGTTGGCGGCAACCAGGGTAGTAAAGCAAGGGATGTTTTGGTGAAAACAGAACACGAACTGGAAGAGATCCTGTCACAATTCGGCATTTAAGCTGCCTTTCATGGGTGTTGGCATCGTTTTTTTGCCCATTTTCACAAATCGCCTGTAAACCTTAAGGTGCCAAGTGCCGTCTATAGTCATATCTTTGCAAACGATTTTATTCAACATCATGAAAAAAATTCTCTTCTTTTTATCATTGCTCGTAGCAACAGCTAACGTATTCGCACAAACGAAATCTCCAGTCAGCAATGACCCGGAGGCGAAAAAAGTGCTTGACGCCGTAAGCGCGAAATTCAAAACCTTTAAAACAGTAAAGGGTAATTTTTCATTAGAAGTGAAAGATGCCAACGGTAAAACGCAGGGCACAAAGAAAGGTACCGTTTACATGAAGGGAACCAAGTATCGGGTAAGCATCACTGGGCAGGAGATCTTTTGTGATGGCAAGAATATATGGACCTACGACAAAGGTGCCAATGAAGTGCAGATTTCTGCTTTCGACCAAAGTGGCAGCATGATCACACCACAGAAATTGTTTACCAATTTTTACGATAAGGATTTCCTTTACAAACTTAATGGTGACAAAACTGTAGCGGGTAAAACCGTGCAGGAAGTGGAACTCACACCCGTTGATAAATCAAAGCCATTCTTTAAGGTTTTGTTGGGCGTAGACAAAACTTCCAAGATGATCACTTCCACACAGATCTTCGAAAAGAACGGAAACCGGTATGCGTATGGCATGAGCAATGTGGCTACCAATACTGCCATCGCCGACGATATGTTTGTTTTTGACGTGAAGAAGTATCCTGGGGTGGAAGTGGTGGACCTGCGATGAAATCTATACAATGGTACAATTGTGCAATTGTACCATTGTCTGAAATTACTGCCCCCACCGAAATGTACTGATATCTAATCCTGCCAGGTCAAGCACGCGGTCAACCACTGTTGCGGCCACTTCCTCTACTGTTTGGGGTCTGCTATAGAATGAAGGTGTAGCCGGGCAAATGATTCCACCTGCCTCGGTAACTGTTTGCATGTTCCGCAAATGGATCAGGTTATAAGGTGTTTCCCGCGCAACAAGGATGAGTTTTCTTCGCTCCTTAAGAACCACATCAGCGGCCCTGGTCAAGAGATCATTGGAGGCGCCACTGGCGATCCTTCCAAGAGTGCCCATGGAACAGGGGATCACGATCATGGTATCATATTGACCGGAGCCTGAGGCAAATGGCGCAGAAAAGTCGTTTTTTGAATAATAGGTGAAGGGATAGTCATGGTGTGCAACATTACCAAGTTCAGTTTCCCAAACAGTAACTGCATTGTCAGACATTAAAATGCCCACCTCTTTGTACTGGTCTTTCAGGCGCTGAAGTTTATCTAACAAAAGCTTAAAGTATATCGCCCCACTGG
>JBEISY010000460.1:0-1930 GCA_040375175.1 Chitinophagaceae bacterium | reverse complement strand
CAGTTGTATGAAGTAGGAACCGCTGGCCGTGGTTTATCAAAAGTAGAATGCACTAAGTATATCGGTAAAAACGGATTTCCAAATCTGGATAACGTTCCCGTTATCAGGGTTGCCGAATTGTTTCTCAACCGTGCTGAAGCCATGGCAACGCCTGGTTCTCCAGTGCTTGATGAAGCTGCTGCGCTCGCAGACCTGAACAGGATCGCTACCAACAGAGGTCTTACCGCTTTCGCCGGACTTACAGGCTCCGCATTGTTTGAGGAAATCCTTAATCAACGCAGGATCGAGTTTGCTTTCGAAGGCCATCGTTTCTGGGATCTGAAGCGTCTTGGCCGCGATCTGGTTAAAGCGCCTCACTACAATACCGTTCCATTCTTTGACACCAGGATCCTTGCACCACTTCCCCAAAGGGAGATCGATGGTAACAAGAATCTTGTACAAAATCCTGGTTACTAAAATCTAGCATTATGAAGATCAGATCAATAATTATAGCTATCTCTGCCGTCTTTCTTTTCGGCAGTTGTATCAAGAATGAACTACCGGTGTGGACCACTGCTCAGGTTGAATTTGACGCTGCGTCATGGAACACCAACGCTGCCGGCAGAACCTATCCCATCCTCACTAGGGTGTCTGGCTACGGTAGGGTGGCAAGTACAGCCGATCCATTGCTTACCCGCACCGCACCCGGTATCAAAAAATTCCGTGTAAACCTGGTGGGTAAGCAGTTTGACCAACCGCAAACCATCCAGTATGACCTCTTTGGCGGAAATGGCGGTTCCACTGCTGTGGAAGGTGTACACTATAAAATCAGTCGTCAACTGGTGATCCCCGCAAAATCCAGCTTCGGTGAACTGGAAGTGGAGATCCTCAATCCCGGCGCGCAGACAGGTGTAACGGCTGTTGACCTCCTGCTCGTGCTGAACGGCAAAGAAGGGATAAACCGTAGTGTAAACTACAGTATCCTTGGTCTTAGGATCGCACAATAAATTCACGTTCACTATCGTAAAAAAGCTGCCCCTGCAACTGGGCGGATTTTTTTATGAATAATATTACTTTTAACGAAACGTTAAATCTTAAAAACACCAACCATGAAAAAATATCTCTTCCTGCCAGCGTTGCTTTTATCTCTATTGGTTTTAGGACAAGACGCACAAGACACCACTGCTATTGACACTGCCTACCTCAGGAAACAAACAGAGGCCCTTGAGGCACTCAGCAAAAGAGCGGGCGAAATCAAATTTCAAACAGGCCCTATCACCTTAGAAAATGGCATCGGTCTGAATGTGCCTCCCGGATACAAATTTATTCCCTCAAATGATGCAGAATGGATCGTGTATGACCTATGGGGCAACCCGCGTTCTTCCGGGATCATGGGTATGCTCGTAAAAGAAAACTACGAAGTGCTGAATGAAGGCGGATGGGCCTTTATTCTGACCTTCGATAAGATGGGATATGTGGAAGATGGTGACGCAAGTAAGATTGATTATGACGACCTGTTAAAAGAAATGCAATCAGGCGAAGCAGAAGAAAATAAAGAACGCGAGAAAAATGGCTTTGGCGCCATACATATGCTGGGCTGGGCTTCCAAGCCTTACTATGATGAAAAAAACAAAGTGCTTCATTGGGCAAAATCTTTAAAGTTTGCTGCGAATGAAGACACAACACTTAATTATGATGTTCGTGTACTCGGCAGGTATGGCGTACTAAGTATGAACGCTGTAGGTAGTATCGGAGACCTGGATGATATCAAACAAAATATTCCTTCAGTTACAAAAATTGCACACTTCACCAGTGGAAATGCCTATGCGGATTTTGATTCCAAAATTGATGAAGTAGCTGCCGTAACTATCGGTGGATTGGTGGCAGGAAAAGTACTTGCAAAAGCAGGTATCCTGGCATTATTACTAAAGAATATTAAGCTGATCTTTTT
>JBEISY010000089.1:0-6741 GCA_040375175.1 Chitinophagaceae bacterium | reverse complement strand
TGTTGTTGAGCAGTGGGATGGTAAGCGGTGAGAATCGAGAACTGCTTCAGCGATGCCTGGCTGAAGTAAAGAAAGTCATCGATCTGCAATATCCTGCTGACCCACAAGTGGTTACCTATTTTTTTAAGCCAATGAAAGCCCGGGGTTGTACGGGCCATCCTGGCGTTGAAGATCACGCGATCCTGGCCAATGAGCTAATTGATGTGTTTCGCCCCCTAATTCATTGACGACCCCGTGTTAGATTTTGGTGTTCAATACACAAATACACAATAAACAATGCCCACTTAACGTATTATATCAGATAGCCATTCCGTAAGGAAAGGTTCCGATTATCCAATTCCTTTGAAGTCCAAACGCCCGGTTTCCAGTTATCCAGTGAAAGACCTGAAAAAAATCCAGTCTCCTGATAAAAACCACCTTTCTAGGTTCAATCTCCTTGGGAACCGGCGTTCTTTTAGGCATTAGGCACTGGGCACTGGGCATTTTTAGGGTTAAGCCTCACCCTACACACTATCTACCATTTGCTCGTAGCACCACGATTTCTTTTTTGAAATCATCATCGTAGGTCTTCTTGAGGATATAGTACCTTTGGCGCTCGGGAATATCGAGAAAGAAAATATCTCCTTTTTTATGTTTGGCCACAGCTTCCTGTACTTCTTTCGGAACCTGACCTTCGCCATAGAACCAACCAAGATCTCCTTTGGTATCATTGCCGTCCATCGTATACTTATCTGAGAGGGATTCAAAACTTTCGCCGGCGTTCAGCTTACCTACAATCAGTTTACTCAGGCTGTCCACTTCTCTGTTGTTCAGCGAACCCCTGTCGAGAAAGATATAGCTGGCCCTGTAAGCATTGGATTCTTTGACGTCAACCACTTTGTACGTTACAAAACCTACTGAAAAGATGTCGCCTTTATTCTGTTTCAACAGTCGCTTGTCAATGATGGCGGTGTCTTTACCATAAGAGAGCCTCAGGATTGCGGGCTTGAGGCTGGCATTGGCAGTGACATATTTCTCCGCATCTGCAACTGTATTGATCTTTTCGAACTGCTCCCTGACGGTTGGCTGGGCCTCCAGTTGAACGGAAGCAAGTAGAAAAATGGCAAAGAAGATTCTTTTCATATGTCTTTTGTTAGGTCTACAAATGTCGTGGTTTTTACCCTTATTTCGGATGTCCGTGTACGTTGGATGATAGGGCAAACTGTTAAAAAAATGCAGCAATTCAGAAATATAGGGTTCTGGCGGTTATTTGTGCCACATGCATGATCCAGTTTTTTGTATGACCATCCTCATATCGTACTGACAAAGATCATTTGCTTCTAAGCCATTGCTGTCATTTTCGTGACAATAGGCGCCTCCACCTGATGTAGTTTTGTGCTATTCAATTGCTCAAAATGACTACATCCATCCCTGCTCAATTGTTGCAGAAGTATGATGTTCCGCTTCCGAGGTATACCAGCTATCCAACGGTGCCTTATTGGAACTTTGATTCGCTTTCCCCTCAGCACTGGCTGAAGTTGGTGAGGCAGCAGTTTGAGGTTGAAGCGGGAGCGATAGCCGTATATGTTCATTTACCTTTTTGCGAGGAACTGTGTACCTATTGTGCCTGCAATAAACGCATCACGAAGAATCACCAGGTAGAACGGCCCTACCTTGATGCGGTTCTTAAAGAATGGGACATGTATGTGGAGGTGCTGGGTGCGCCGCCGGTCATACGCGAACTGCACCTGGGAGGCGGAACACCTACATTTTTCTCACCGGAACATTTAAATGAATTGGTCCGTGGTATCATGGCCAGGTCCATGGCTTTTCCCGATGCGGTATTCAGTGTGGAGGTACATCCCAACTTTACCAGTGATGAACATCTTGCGGCGTTGCGGGCTGTAGGGTTTAACCGGATTAGTGTAGGTGTCCAGGATTTTGATCCCAAGGTGCAGTTTGTCATCAATCGTATACAAAGTTTTGACGATACACAGCACGTAGTTAACAAGGCAAGGGCGTTGGGATTCACCAGTGTGAACATCGATCTCGTGTATGGGTTACCGTTACAGGATGTGGAAAGTGTTGCCAATACGATTTCTAAAGTGGAGGTATTGCGGCCAGACAGGATCGCGTTTTATTCTTACGCACACGTTCCCTGGAAAAGTAAGGCGCAACGTCGGTATACTGACGCGGATGTTCCAGGTGCAGAAGCGAAACGGGCCATGTTTACCTATGGAAAATCAAGGCTCGAGGCGTTGGGTTATCATGCAATCGGGATGGACCATTTTGCACTGCCGGATGATGAGTTACACAGGTCCTATGCGGCGGGCAAACTGCATCGGAATTTTATGGGGTATACACAATCTCCGTCCAAATTGTTGATCGGACTGGGCGCTTCCAGTATCAGTGATGCGTGGATGGCTTTTGCACAGAATGAAAAAGAAGTGGAGGCTTATGAAGAAAAAATCAGTAGGGGAGAATGGCCATGGATCAATGGGCATGCGCTTCATACGGAGGATCTTCGCCGTCGGCAGTTGATCCTGGATCTCATGTGTAATGGGGAGGCTCTGGTTCCGGACGATCTGCTGGACGCGGCTTGGCCGGCGTTAATGCTACTGATGGAGGATGGACTGATCATTGTCAATCGTCAAAAGGTCAATGTTACAGAAACCGGGAAAGCGTTGATCCGGAATGTTTGTGCATCGTTTGACCAATACTTTACCCCGTCCGGTCAGGGCAAACCGGTTTTCAGCAAGGCGATATGATGAAGCCTGCTCAGTCGTCTTCCTCAAAATGCAGGTGCTGGTGATGTGCACTTGCAGCGATGTGCAGCGCAAAACCCGCGATGGCCGTATCCTTCATAATATTGATGAATGCGAAAAGACGATATTCATCACTGCCGGCATTCATTGCATTGGGTACGTGAACGGTGATAATGAAGAAGATGAGGAAAGCGGCAAGGAGGTAACTCGTGATTTTCACATAACGGTTTAACGTAAAGGACATACCTACCAGGATAAAGCATGCGCCAACCAGATAGGCCCAGCTGATACCGCCGGGAAGAAAACTGGGAACATACACCAGTGTATCGTAAGGTCGCATAAGATGAAATACGCCGATGGCAATCAGCACCGCCGCCAGCATATAGATGGAAAGACGGGATACCGGATGATACTGTTTGAGATGTAAATTCATAACAAAAGTTTGAGGTGAATGATCGTAAAAGGTAGTCAGAAATTCCCGCTGAAAACTTGATCTTGGTCATGTCTGCACCTGTTTCTGTTGGCGTTTACCCCTTACCTTTAGTTACCAAACCTGCTTATGGAGCATTTTTTCAAAAAGTTCAGCCTGACCAATGAAAAGGAAAGCTTTGATACTGTCTATGCGAATATTTCAGCGGGCGTGGTTTTTCGGGGGACCAATTTATGGATCCTGATCTTCGCAATTTTTGTGGCGTCACTGGGCCTGAATGTCAATTCCACCGCAGTGATCATCGGCGCGATGTTGATATCGCCACTGATGGGCCCGATCATGGGTATGGGGTTAGGGTTGGCGATCAATGATATGTCCCTGCTGCGGAAGGCCGCTTATAATTTTGGGGTTGCCACCCTGGTGGCTCTGGCAACATCCACGTTGTTTTTCCTGATCTCTCCCATCAACGATGCGCATTCAGAGATCCTGGCAAGGACCTCGCCCAATGTATATGATGTGTTGATCGCGTTGTTCGGTGGACTCGCGGGTACCCTGGCAACATCCAGCAGGCAAAAGGGCAACGTGATTCCTGGAGTGGCCATCGCCACCGCATTGATGCCACCGCTATGTACGGCTGGGTACGGACTGGCTACTTTTCAGTTCTCATTTTTCTTTGGTGCATTTTATCTTTTTGTGATCAATACGGTATTCATTGCATTGGCTACTTTGCTGATGAGCCGGGTATTGAAATTTCCGATTAAAGGCTTTGACGCAGATGAGAACGCCACAAAGCGAAGGCTGGCCATTTGGCTCATCACTTTACTTACGCTGTTACCCAGCATCTACTTTGCCTTTACGATGGTGAGGAATGAGAACTTCAACAAAAGGGCAAGGAAATTTATTGCGAAGGAAGCAATTTTTGAGAACGATTACCTTTTGAGCAGCGAAGTGGATGCCGAACACAAAAAAATATCACTGGTGTACGGTGGCCGTGAGATCCGCCAAGCTGAAATTGATTCCTTGCGTGGAAGGCTGGGATATCACCAGTTGGAAGGTGCTGAACTGGAGGTGAAGCAGGGTTTTGCTTATCTCGCATCCCGGGCGGGGCGTGAAACGGAAATGGTTGGAAAGGCATTGGATGATCAATCCAGGCTCGTGGATTCCCTCCAAAAATCCGTACAGCAATTAGAGGGAAGGGCTTCTGATGCCAGCCAGGTTTTCAGGGAATTGAAGACACAATATCCACAGCTCACTGATGCTATCATACAATCTGTTCAACCCGTATCAGATAGTGCTGTACGTCCTCGTTTTCTTTTAGCCGTTTTGACTGTCAAGGGAAAGCTGACGCCACAGGAGCAGGATAAAATTTCCGCATGGCTGAAAGTGCGTTTACATGAAGAGCAGGTTAAACTGCTGGTGATTCCTTAAGTATTTTTTCGATGATCAACTTGATGAACTGCTGACCATTTCCTGGAACAACCGGGAAAGGGTTTGATCAGCATGATCACATAGGCCGGGATGTACTGCAGAACATTGGATGATGGTGCTTCGTTTAGCTGTAAGCCATCGGAAACGGGAAGGTGCATCAAGCGTGGCGATGGGGCCGCCGCTAAGATCACCACGACAAATCTTATTGAAGGTCTCGAGTTGGGAGCCTACTTCCCTGAGGTCAGTATCGGGGAAAAGTGTGGAGAGTCTTGACGGATCCATTTCATATTGCATGCCGAGAAAACCCTTTGCTTTTACAAATACGATGACACCTACGTTGAGGAACTCCTCCCTTTCAACGCGGGGTACAACCCGAATGATGGCGTATTCAAATACCTGTTTGTCTGGCATGGTTTATTTGATTCACAAAAATAGCGCTCTCTTGCAGACGCCTGGTCAGGAATGAAGTGTATACATTTTTGTCTTCACCTTCTTTGAGCCAACTGTCCGGAATAAGACTTACGACCTCGCGTAAACGATCATTGGAAATGACGGATCGCATATACCGGTCCGCTTCTTCTAACGCCGATGCGTAGTTGAGCAGAACGTGGTCTTTGATCTGGATGAAAGGCTTTACCGACTGCTCCTCCCAGTTCTCCCATTGGTGGTGGAAGTATAGTGATGCGCCATGGTCAATCAGCCAGAGTTCGTTTTTCCATACCAGCATATTCGTGTTCCTGACCGTGCGATCCACGTTCATGAGAAAGGCATCCAGCCACACGATCCTTGATGCCAGAACGGGATCAACCGTGAACGAAGCAGGATCATAGGTAGTGGCTCCTGAGAGGAAATGGAGGCCAAGATTTAGGCCTGCGCTGGCTTTGAGCAGGTCCTGGATTTCTTCATCGGGCTCAGACCTGCCGTAGGCAGGATCAAGGTTCGCAAAAACCAGTTCAGGTACTTTTAGTTGCGCAACACGCGCCAGTTCACCACCAATCAGTTCGGCATTCAACGCTTTACTTCCCTGCCCAGCACCCCTGAATTTTAATACATATAAGAAGTTGTCGTCTCCTTCCACAATCGCCGGAAGGGACCCGCCCTCGCGGAGCGGCGCTACGTATCGGGTTACTTCTATAGCGCGTAGTTGTGACATGCTTTTGTGAAGATAGGCTATGAAGGGGAGATCTTGAAGGGAGAAGATAAAGGGAGAAGTGCGAAGTTAATGCGGCGTCTTGCACTAAGCTTCACACTTCTCCCTTCATCTTCTCCCTTGCTAGAGGAGTTGTCACATTTTCATAATACTGTCGCCCAACTAATTTACCTTAGATGTAATCCAATATCTGGGCTGGGTTCAGAAAATGGATTTGGAGCATATTTTCAAAGCCAGTACGTTCGTTCAGCTCAGGTTGCTCAACTGGTTGTTTTCCTACACCTGGACCTTTAGTTTTTTTACTTTAAACACACATACTTATGGACAGAAAAGAGTTTCTCGCACAATTGGGATTAAGTTCAGCAGCCATCTTTGCCGGTGCCTGCCTTGCAGGTTGTTCAAAGGACGATGATGGATCCGGTGGCGGCATCACTCCGCCGGCCAATGTAGACTTCACGATTAATCTCGCAGATTCTGCCAACGCTTTACTGAATACAGGTGGTGGATATATTTACCAGAGCGGGATCATCATCGCCAGAACCTTGACTGACACCTACCTTGCAGTGGCACAGGCATGCACACACCAAGGCACACCGGTGGTATGGCAGGCGGGTAACAACAGGTTTTTCTGCCAGAGTCATGGATCCACATTTTCAACTACTGGTGCCGTCACCAATGGTCCTGCAGGTTCTGCACTCAAGCGGTACAACACATCGTTGACCGGAACCAATCTGAGGGTATTTTCCTAAGCATATGAAACAAGCCATTGTTCTGATTTTATTGTTCTTTTCCTGTGCAAATGGTTTTGGGCAGGATGATGCTTTGTTGAGGCAATTGGAGCAAGAGCAGAAAGCAGACACGGCGCTGTTACCTCCGAAGATCATGATCACCCAGCGCATGCTGTGGGGTGAGAAGGGGCTGCTGCGGAAGTGGAACATCGCACCATTGACCATTGACCAGCGGAAAAAGGAGATGGCAACGCGCAGATT
>JBEISY010000395.1:0-2543 GCA_040375175.1 Chitinophagaceae bacterium | reverse complement strand
CCAATACCACGGGCGGCGATGTGCTGAGCTGGGGATACTTCCACTACGGCAGGCTGAGCTTTTCCACACCCGGTTGGTGGATCCCGAAAGCCAAGCCCGATACCGCTAAAAAAGAAAAAGCATTTACCATAGAAGATCCATCGGCCAATGCCCTGCGCTGGTTCTCACAGCAAGGCATAACCGAATTTACGGAGTGGAGCACGGTTAATCACCCCGACTATCCAGGGCAGAAGGTAGAAGTTGGAGGGCTGAGTCCTTTCGTATTGCTTAATCCGCCCTATAAAATGGCGGCAGATGCAGTGAAGAAGCACACGGAATTTTTGGTAAGATTGGCTTCGCTTCAACCGGAGATCATAGTGATGAACCTGAAGACCGAAAAACTCGGCAATAACCTCACAAGGGTCACTGCAGATATCGTCAACAAAGGCCTGTTACCTACGCACAGCAAGATCGGCGAGCGCAGCTACTTCGTGAAGAAAATGAAGGTTGCACTGAACACCACGGGCAAGCAGGAAGTGGTTGGTGGAAAAAAGATCCAACTCTTTAATGGCATGGCCGGTAACAGTTCACAGCAGGTTTCCTGGCTCGTGAAGGGCACGGGCAAATGCACGCTGGAAGCGGGTTGCCCCACCGGCGGAATCACCACCATCGATATTAACCTCTAATCCGATGAACATGAAAAAGATTAAAAACTTACTCACCATATTCTTTGCCGTACTGACGGTAAACCTACAGGCACAACAGCCCAACCAGATCTTCAAAGCAGCCGGCACACCCGCCAATCCCAAAGTGGTGGTGAGCTGGAATAAATATTATGACCACGGCGGCATCACGGAGATCTGCAAAAAGATCGCCGCAGCATATCCGGATCTCGCGAAATTGGAATCCATCGGTAAATCCTTTGGAGGCAGAGATATCTGGATGCTCACCATCACCAATTTCAAAAAGGGTGATGAGAAAACCAAGCCTGGCATGTATATCGATGGCAATATCCACTCCAACGAGATCCAGGGTGCGGAGTTTGCGATGTACACCGCATGGTACCTCACAGAATCGCATGCAGATGTGAAGTACATCCAGGAATTGTTGGCAGACAAAGTGTTCTACCTCGTGCCCACCATCAACCCGGATGCGCGCGATAGTTATATGCACAAGCCCAATTCGAGTAGCACGCCGCGTTCCGGTGTGATCCCTGTCGACAATGATGGCGATGGTATCGTGAATGAAGATTCATTTGATGATATCGATGGCGATGGCAACATCACTTTCATGCGCAGAAAGACCGCCAACGGCAGGTTCAGGATCGATCCCAAAGATCCGCGTAACATGATCCAGGTGGGGCCGGATGAAAAAGGCGAGTACGAATTCCTCGGCAACGAAGGCATTGATAACGACGGCGATGGCAGAGTCAATGAAGACGGCTATACTTTTGAATATGATCCCAACCGCGATTGGGGCTGGGGCTGGCAGCCGAACTATATCCAGAATGGTGCCTACAAATATCCGTTCTCATTACCCGAAAACCGCGCGGTGATGGAGTTTGTGATGAAGCATCCCAATATCGCTGCGGCACAGTCTTATCACAATGCTGGTGGTATGATCCTTCGCGGTCCGGGCGGACAGGAAGATGTGAATACCTACAATGCGCAAGACGTAGCCGTGTATGACGCCATCGCAAAAAAAGGCGAGGAGCTGATCCCTGGCTACAAATATCTAGTAGTATATAAAGATCTGTATTCTGCATACGGCGGCGAGCTGGATTGGTTCTATGCTGGTCGCGGTATCTATACTTATTCCAACGAATTATGGACGCCATATTTGATGTTCATGCGTGAAGGCACGCGGGATCCCTTTGATAACAAGACCTATGATTTTGATCGATATCTTCTCTTCCAGGATGCATTTGTGCCCTGGAAAGAATTTGATCATCCGCAGTATGGCAAAGTGGAAGTAGGCGGGTTCAAGAAGAATTTCGGTCGTGCGCATCCCGGATTTTTATTGGAGACCGATGCGCATCGGAACATGGCTTTCACCATTTATCATTGCTACCACACGCCAAAACTTTCCGTGGACACCATTAAGGTGCGGGACCTCGGTGACGGTTTGAAAGAAGTGACGGCAGTGATCTACAATGAGCGACTGATGCCCACGCACAGCAGTCAGGATGTGAAGAATAAGATCGAAGTGCCGGATTATATTTCCATCAAAACATCGGGCAAAGTGCTTGCCGGGATGATTGTAGAAAACGCCGATCTGAACCAGACCGTGGAGCAGACCGAGAATCCGCAGACGCTTGAAGTGGCGAATATTCCGGGCTTGGGGACTGTTACGGTTCGGTGGATCGTGCAGGGGGCTGCGCCTGTTACGGTGACGGTGCAGAGTAGGAAAGGCGGAAGTGCATCCAAAACTAAGTAGAACATTGGCAGTTGAGCATTTGGGCCGTTGGGCCATTGAACCGTTGGGTAATGGAGAAATGGTGAATAGTAAATGAATATGGAAACCGTCAGTAAAATTTTGCCTTTTAGTTTTGCAGCTGGTTTAAT
>JBEISY010000319.1:0-3213 GCA_040375175.1 Chitinophagaceae bacterium | reverse complement strand
CGAAGCCATCCGCAAAGCTAAAAGCATTGCCAACCCGGGTTGTTTTGCCACCTGTATCCAGTTGGGATTGTTACCCCTGGCGAAAGCAGGCTTGTTGGATCAGGTACATGTCACTGGCATTACCGGTTCTACCGGTGCGGGACAGAGCCTTGCGCAGACCTCCCATTTCAGCTGGCGGGCCAACAATATCCAGGCCTATAAAACACTCACGCACCAGCACCTGGGCGAGATCGGCGAGTCGTTAAGCAAACTGCAGCCCATCAGTGATATTGAAGTGAACTTCATTCCCTGGCGCGGAGATTTTACAAGAGGCATTTTTGTGAGTTCACTGGTGACCTGCGAATGGAAAGCAGAAGAGATCCATGCGCTGTTTGAACAATTCTATGAGGGTCATCCTTTCACCCATGTCTCCAAAGATCCGATCTTTTTGAAGCAGGTAGTGAACACCAATAAGTGCGTCATCCAGCCGGAGAAAGTAGGCACTAAACTGGTGGTACATTCCGTTACAGATAACCTGCTCAAAGGAGCATCCGGACAAGCTGTACAAAATATGAACCTGATGTTTGACATCGATGAAACCACAGGTCTTCAACTCAAGGCAAATTTTTTTTAAATCGATATCATGAAGTTATTCGACGTTTACCCGATCAATGACATCACCATCGTAAAAGCAAAGGGCTCTAACGTGTGGGATGACAAAGGACAGCAGTATCTGGACATGTATGGCGGTCACGCAGTGATCAGCATCGGCCATACCCACTCCCGATATGTGCAGCGGGTAACCGAACAACTGAACAAGGTGGGATTCTATTCCAACTCCATCCATATTCCCTTACAGGAAGAACTGGCCGATAAATTGGGCAAGGTATCCGGCAAACCAGACTACCAGCTCTTTCTTTGCAATTCCGGCGCGGAAGCAAATGAGAATGCACTCAAGCTGGCGTCCTTTCATACCGGCAGGAAAAAGATCATTGCCTTTTCCAAGGCTTTTCATGGCAGAACATCGCTGGCGGTTGCAGCTACAGATAATCCCAGTATTGTAGCGCCGGTCAACCAAACAGACAATGTAACCTTTCTGCCATTCAATGATGAACAAGCACTCGCGGATCATTTTGCGAAACATGGAACAGAGATCGCTGCGGTGATCATTGAAGGCATACAGGGCGTGGGAGGGATCAATGTGGCATCAACATCATTCTTACAATTGATCCGCAGGCTCTGTGACCAACATGGGGCCGTTTATATCGCAGACAGTATTCAATGCGGATATGGCCGAAGCGGGAAATTCTTTAGCCATGATTTTGCCGGTGTGGATGCAGACATTTATTCCATGGCAAAGGGTATGGGCAATGGATTTCCGGTGGCAGGCATCATCATCGCTCCACATATCCATGCAAAACACTCCATGCTGGGTACCACCTTTGGGGGCAATCACCTGGCTTGCGCGGCAGCACTCGCAGTACTTGAAGTGATGGAAGAAGAAAACCTGATGACCAATGCCACACAAGTAGGCGAATATCTTCATCAACAAATCAGCCAGACAGATGGTCTGCTGAACGTTAGAGGCAGAGGTTTGATGATTGGGTTCGATGTGGAAGAGGGCCTAAAGGATCTGCGCAAGAACCTGTTATGGAAACACCGTATTTTCACTGGAGAGGCCAAGCCAGCGGTGATAAGGTTATTACCGTCTTTGGCGCTTAGCCATGCAGAAGCCACACAGTTTACGCATGCGCTGCAAAACGAGATCAGTCATTTGCTCACCACCCAAAACGCATAAGTCCGGATGAAAAATTTTATTTCAGTTGACGATGTTCAGGGCATGGACGCGCTGGTAGAAAAAGCGCTGTTGTGCAAAGCCAATCCATTTGACAACAAAGCGATCGGCCAACACAAACGCATCGGCTGTATCTTTCTTAACCCGAGTATGCGTACCAGGCTCAGTACGCAGATCGCTGCGCAGAACCTGGGCATGGAAGCCGTGATCTTCAACGTGGGTCAGGAAGGCTGGGCGCTTGAATTTGAAGACGAGGCCATCATGAGTGGCAACACCGTTGAACACGTTAAAGATGCTGCGCCTATTCTCGGAAAGTATTTTGACATCCTCGCCATTCGCACCTTCCCTTCCCTGAAAAACAAGGAAGACGATTATAGCGAGTTATATATCCAACAGTTCATCAAATATGCGGGTGTTCCCGTGGTAAGTCTGGAAAGTGCAACCTTGCATCCCTTACAAAGCCTTACGGACATCATCACGATGACGGAAGAGATCAGGACCTGGGAAGGAGCCAAAGCAAAACGCAGGCCCAAGGTGGTCCTCACCTGGGCGCCACACGTAAAGCCCCTGCCCCAATGCGTAGCCAACAGTTTTGCCCAGTGGGTGAACGCCTGGGGTAAGGCCGACTTCGTGATCACACATCCGGAAGATTATGAGCTGGATCCGAAATTCACCAAAGGTGCCACCATCACACATAACCAGGACGAAGCACTGAAAGATGCAGACTTTGTGTATGTAAAGAACTGGAGCACATACACTGATTACGGCAAGATCTATTGCAATGACCCTGACTGGATGCTTACCGTTGATAAACTGAAAGATTCCAACCAGGCCAGGGTGATGCACTGCTTGCCCGTCAGAAGAAATGTGGAACTGAGCGATGAGATCCTGGATTCACCGGCATCGCTGGTGACAAGGCAGGGAGCCAATCGCGTATGGGCCGCGCAAGCCGTATTGAGTACCATCCTGGAATCCGGAAAATAGTGAACGAGACGCTCTATATTATCAAGATCGGGGGCAACATCATTGACGATGAAGCCAGATTACAGGAATTCCTGCGGTCATTCTCCCATATCCAGGCCCGCAAAGTTTTGGTACATGGCGGAGGTAAACTCGCGACCAAACTTGCCGATACACTGAACATTCCCCAACAGATGGTGGAAGGAAGAAGGATCACGGACGCAGAGACTTTGAAAGTGGTGACCATGGTCTATGCCGGACTGATCAACAAATCTGTTGTGGCTGGGTTACAAGGGCTGCAATGTAATGCCATCGGCTTTTCCGGCGCAGATGGTAACCTCATCAAATCCAAAAAAAGAGGTAACGCACATTTAGACTACGGTTTTGTAGGTGATGTGGAAACAGTAAATGCGCCTTTGCTCACGCAACTCCTGAATGAAGGATACACCCCTGTTGTTGCACCCATCACACATAACGGG
>JBEISY010000476.1:0-1744 GCA_040375175.1 Chitinophagaceae bacterium | reverse complement strand
CTTTGCAGGATTAAGCACTTACTATGGGGAAAGGCACGCCATATCTGCCCGTTTTGAGTTTATTCACAACACTGACCATTGCGGCCTTGCTGTTCCGTCCACAACTTGCCAGGTTGGGTTTCGATGTTAACCTGCTCATCGGCGGCAACCTGCTTTTGCTGGCCATTACCCTGATCTCCATGTATCTGCTCACCAGCGGACTCAAAGCATCCTCCACCAACGCCTTTCTGCGATCGGTCTACGGCGGATTTATGATCAAATTCTTTATCGTTGCCGCTGCGGTTTTCGGTTATGCGTTCCTGACAGACGGTAAGATCAACAAACCTTCGGTATTCACCCTGATGGGACTCTATCTCGTATACACCTTTATCGAAACAAGCTCACTCCTGAAACTGACGACGAAGAAGACAGACCATGGCTAAAAAAGAGGCGCCGCTCCATGCCCTGCAGCAGTTTATTCCAGAAGGCACTTATGAGACCGTGGCCCGGTACCTCCACGAATACCACATCCATTTAACGGTTACGCGTGCCCGAAGTTCTATCCTTGGGGATTATCGCAATGCTGTGCAGGGAAAGAATCATCGCATTTCGGTGAATGGAAATCTTAATCCTTATGCCTTCCTCTACACCCTGGTCCATGAGATCGCTCATCTGCTGACCTACGATCGCTATGGGCATCGCGTGGCTTCACATGGCAAGGAGTGGAAGGGTCAGTTCTCTGCACTGCTGGCAGACTTCCTGCGTATGCACACTTTTCCGGATGATATCCGCCAGGAAATAGAAAAATCCCTGCACAATCCCGCTGCCAGCAGCTGCGCCGAAGATGATTTGTTGCGCGTGTTGCGGAAATACGACAAAGGGAAAGAACACCTCATGTTCGTGGAGAATGTGCCGGAGGGTAAAGATTTCCAGACCCCGGACGGACGGGTCTTCCGGCGCGGCGCCCGCGTGCGGAAAAGATATAAGTGTATAGAATTAAGTACGAAGCGGGAGTACCTGTTTAGTCCTGTGTATGAAGTGAAACCAATGCTTTAGCAGGTTAACCAGCTTTTTCACACCGCAGTGAAAATGACAGTTACATTCGCTGGCGTTCCCTGATAGGTCAATACCCCAGTCAGTTTCATGGTAGCGGAGGTGAGTTCCACGATCGTAAAGTTCTGGGTTCCGTTGACAGCATCAGTGAAACTGATTTTTTTTTCATTTTCCTGGAATGTCCATGTGCCCGTGGTTACCACATCAGACGTAGAAGTTGGGCAGCGGGAAGGTCCTTCAAATAACGTATAGGTTCCATTACTATTGAACTGCCACAGGTTATCCTGCTGGCATGTGGTAAGTAAGGTGTTGAAAACGCTGGTTTGCACGCCAGCACCCAATGATGCCAGTATATCGGTCTGCTTCCAGGTTTTTGAGATGAGCTGCGTTTTAGTGGCCATTGGGCTACTGTCCTTGTCCTTTGAGCAACTGAATGCGAGCAGTACCAGGCTGAGTACAAGAAGCTTTTTCATCGACAGCGTTTTATACGTGAACGAATAAGGAGAACCCATTATTTTTGGAACATGCAAGCAGCCTTTAACGAAGTATCAATAAGACCGATAGCATACAAATATAATTCTCAGATCGCAAAGGTGATCCGGGATACATTGACCGAGTTTGGTGCCAATCACCCCGGCACCGTTTATTATGATGCGTCTACGGATCATTTGTTTGAATTGTTTCAAACGCCGGGCTCGGCATATTGGGTGGT
>JBEISY010000149.1:0-5182 GCA_040375175.1 Chitinophagaceae bacterium | reverse complement strand
GTTTTCATCCTGGAATGGTAGACGCGCAATTGAATACAGGCGCATCGAAAAAATTCCTGACGAGTGGGGAACCGCAGTGAATGTGCAGGCCATGGTGTTTGGTAATATGGGCGAAGGCAGTGCAACAGGTGTTGCGTTTACCCGTAATCCCGGCAATGGCGAGAATATGTTTTATGGGGAATATCTCGTTAACGCACAGGGTGAGGATGTAGTGGCAGGGATCAGAACACCTGCACCCATCAATGAGTACTCTAAGAATGCACAGAGTGTGCATATGCCTACGCTGCAGAGCCTGATGCCAGGTTTATACAAAGAACTGGATGGCATTCAGCATAAACTGGAGAAGCACTATCGGGATATGCAGGACATCGAGTTTACCATTGAAAGGGGTACGCTGTATATGCTGCAATGTCGCGTGGGTAAACGAAATGGTGTGGCTGCAGTCCGCATGGCAACAGAAATGTATAAAGAGAAACTCATCGATATCGATACCGCTGTTATGCGTGTAGGACCCAACCAGCTCGTAGAACTTTTGTTGCCGATGCTGGATCCAAATGTGGAGAAGGAAACCAAGCCCGTGGCCAAAGGATTGCCCGCCGGACCCGGTGGCGCACAAGGCAGGGTGGTATTCTCTTCCGCAGAAGCCGTGGAGTGGGCGAAGAAAGGCGAGAAAGTCATTCTCGTAAGGGAAGAAACTTCACCAGAAGACGTAGACGGCATGCATAAATCACAAGCGATCCTGACCACTAAGGGTGGCATGACCTCTCACGCGGCACTGGTTGCACGCGGATGGGGTAAATGTTGCATCGTAGGTTGTGGCGACATAGAGATCCATGCCGAAACCAAAACATTTAAGACCGTTACAGGTCAGATGATTCACGAAGGAGACTGGGTGAGCCTGAATGGCACCAAGGGATTGGTGTACGATGGCAAGCTTCCACTCGTGGACATCGATCTGAACAACAACCAAAGCTATAAGGACCTGATGAAGCTGGTGGATAAAACCAAGACCATCGGGGTGAGGACCAATGCGGACACGCCGAAGGATGCTGCACAGGCTTTGGCTTTTGGCGCGGAAGGCATCGGGCTTTTCAGGACAGAGCATATGTTTTATGGTGAAGGTTCTGATAAGCCCCTCTTCCTTCTGCGTAAAATGATCATGAGTAAAACAGAACCCGAAAGAAGGAAAGCACTCAATGATTTGTTTGTGTTTGTAAAGAAAGACATCAAGCAAACCATGCAGATCATGAAAGGACATGCCGTGACCATCCGTTTGCTGGATCCACCACTGCATGAGTTTGTACCGCATGATGCAGAGAAACTGCACCAGCTCAGTAAGGAACTGGGCATCAGTATGAGTGTGCTCCGCAGAAGGGTTCTGGCGCTTCATGAAAACAACCCTATGTTAGGACACCGGGGTGTGCGGCTGGGCATCAGCTATCCAGAGATCACGGAGATGCAGATCAGGGCCATTCTGGAAGCAGCGGCGGAACTCGTAAAAGCAGGCATCAAGGCTTTCCCTGAGATCATGATACCGGTTACTTGTACCGTGAATGAGTTGATTCACCAGCGCACTATTGCAGATCGGGTGTACAAAGAAGTATGCGCAGCCATGAAAGTAAAAAAGATCGCATATGCATTTGGAACGATGATCGAGATCCCTCGCGCAGCCATCCAGGCCAACAGGCTGGCTGAGGTAGCAGACTTCTTCAGCTTTGGTACCAACGACCTTACCCAGATGAGTTTCGGATTCAGCAGGGATGATATTGGCGGATTCTTGCCCAATTATCTGGACCAACGCATTCTTCCCGAGGATCCATTCCAGACTATTGATCAGGAAGGAGTTGGCGAACTGGTGAGAACCGGCACCGTCAGGGGTCGCGAGACCAAGCCCAACCTGAAAGTGGGTATTTGCGGTGAGCATGGCGGCGATCCCGAAAGCGTGAAGTTCTTCCATCGGATCGGCATGAACTACGTGAGTTGTTCACCGTTCAGGGTACCTATTGCGAGACTCGCAGCGGCCCAGGCAGCTGTTGAGGAAAAAAGGGCAAAGGCAGCGAGGGTGGTGAAGCCAACGAATGGGATTAAGTTGCCGAGTCGCAAAGCAGCCGCTGTGTGAATGTGGCAATTCGGTAATGCGGCAGTGCGGCAATGTAGGAAGCGCGGCCGTGCGTTGCCGGCCTGCGCGGAACCACTCGGAGTGACTGCCGGCGCGCCGCTACGCAAAGCGCGCCTTCCATCATTGCCACATTGCCGAATTGCCGAATTGCCTCATTAATTGCCCTATATTGCAATCCAAAATTGAAGACATGAGAATATTGCTCGCAGCATCTCTCCTCCTGCTATCCACCGCAGGTATTGCCCAGAAAAAAGCCGATCCCAAAAAATTTGCAGAGACCATCACAGAAGCGGATCTGAAGGCCCATCTCTACACCATCGCCGGTGCAGATTATGAAGGCCGCGAAACTGCTACCGAAGGCCAGCGCAAAGCCGCTACCTACATCGAAAATCATTTTAAGCAATTGGGTCTTACTCCCGGCAACAATGGAAGCTATCAACAAGCCTTCCCGGTGTATCGCGATTCTCTCGTGGGCACCAACCTCCAGGTGAACGGCACCAACTATGCATTGAATACAGATTTCCAACCCAACCTCCGTCAGACACATACAGACGCCGGATATTTTTCCGAAGTAGTGTTTGTAGGTCACGGTATCAAGGATGAAAATTGGGATGATTATGCAGGCATCGATGTTACCGGTAAAGCAGTGATCATGCTTGACGGAACCCCATCGAACTACAAATCCAACGCCCGCGGCTTCATGGCGCCAGCCGGTGCTATGGGTAAGATGAACACGGCTTCCAAAAAAGGTGCAGCTGTTGTGTTTATGGTGGCCCAGGGTTTCCCCCGCCAGCCCATGCCTACACAAGGCAACATGTACACTACCCTGTTCAGCAACCAGCAAGGCCCCGCACTCTACTCCATCTCCGCGAAACTCGCCGATGCCATCACCGGTGGCAAATGGACCGACATGGCAGCAAAAGGCAAGAGCGATAAAGTAGCTGCACAAACCTTCACATCCAATGTGTACCATGAGACCGTGAAGAAAGTAAGCTTCCTCGAGAGCACCAACGTATTGGGTTATATTGAGGGTACGGATAAAAAAGACGAATGGCTGATCATCACTGCACACTATGATCACCTCGGCAAGCGCGGCAACGTGATCTATTATGGTGCCGATGACGATGGTTCCGGTACCGTAGGTATCATGGAAATTGCCGAAGCTTTTTCAAAGGCCAAAGCAGCCGGAAACGGTCCGCGCAGGAATGTCTTGATCATGGCGGTGAGCGGCGAAGAAAAAGGCCTCTGGGGTTCTGAATATTATTCCGAGCACCCCACGGTTCCCATGGATAAAGTAACAGCCGATCTGAACATCGACATGATTGGAAGGGTTGATACGGAGCGCACGAAGCCAGACACCCTTAACTATATCTATGTAGTTGGTGACGATAAGATCTCTACAGACTTAAAGCCATTGAGCGAAGGCGTGAACAAGAAGTACATGAAAATGAGCCTGGACTATATGTTCAACGATCCCAAGGATCCTAATCAGATTTATTTCCGCAGCGACCATTACAACTTCGCGCGCAAGGGTGTGCCGGTTATATTCTATTACGATGGCATGTTAAAGGCTGATTATCATAAGCCTACAGACACGCCAGACAAGATTAATTATAAGCTGCACATGAATCGCACGAAACTTGTGTTCTATACTGCCTGGGAAATGGCCAACAGGGATGCAATGATGAAGCGTGATCTGCCCTTGCCTACAGAGACAAGGAACTAAAAAATCTTCGCCCGAAAATGAGCGTGTTATGTTAGCACGCTCATTTTTTTGCCCCTGCGTTAAACCCCGGCTTTCATTCATGGTCTATTACAGTATACAGCAATACACTGAAACACTAAAAAATGAACCCTTTTATGAAAACGAAAACATTGACCACCCTGATGACCCTCGCCCTAGTACTGATGATCTCTGTTGCGCATGCACAGAAAACAGGTTACAAGAATGCCGTCAAAAGAGAATACCATGACAGGCGTGAGAATGTGCACGACCGCCGTGAAGATCATCGCGACAGGCGCGAAGATGTGAGGGACCGAAAAGAAGACAAATTTGACCGCAGGGAAGATAAGAGGGATGCCATGCACGATGGTGGATGGAGGGACAAGATCGAAGACCGTTATGACCGCAGGGAAGATGTGCGTGACCGTAAAGAAAACAAGTATGACCGCAGGGAAAACATTCGGGACAGAAAACATTAGTCTGACAAATGAACAAATGGACCATTGGACCTTTGGACAGATAAGCGGATGTGCTGATGATACAGGAGCCTGGTTTTCCCGGCCCTTTTAAAGCCTTCGTCAACCCTGTTCACGCTTTTCCCGCTCCCTCAACTGATCTCCCGCAACTTCCCCTCTTTACACCCCCTTTCCGCAACTATACTTCCCCAATTACACTTCCCTTCCGAAATTAATTTGCTACAATTGTCATTTATTCACTTGCAAATCACTTCGCAACTGCGTACATTTAAGTGTTACGCGGGATTCGCACTACCGTCGTTTGGTTTAATGAGATAAGTTGGTGTTTACCGATTTGAATATTAGGAGTGCATTGGTTTGGCGTCACTTGGGGCTATATGACGGCCAAGAGTTGCACTTACTAATTGCGCTAGCTCCGGATCTTGTTTCACTGAAACGCCTTAGTGGAATGGCTTGTCCGCTGCGCTTTGGTCATAGGTCAGTCGTGAGTTAGCAATTGCTAGCATCCCTCGCTCTTGTCTTTCCCACCATTTGTTGCCGGTTGCATCATCAAGTACAGTGCTACGTACTGCGAGAAAGCATACATCAAATTATGGAGTCTCTACTTTCCGCGTATCGTCCCTACCAAATGTATCGTTCCGCCAGAGAGTCCTCGTACTACTGTATTCTGCATCCGGTTACATAGGTCTTTTTCCCCTCAGCCTGCCGCCTGATCAAATGGAGATTTATTATCAGGAATTAGTTCGTCCTGGAAATGCATGTTGTTCGGAGTTTCTGGCTTTATGAAGTAGGAGACCTAAGCGGAGATTGTGTGACCACCTAGTAGAATATGGAGTTAACTTCTGTGCTAGCTTTATAAAACCC